>JBHLLE010000122.1:0-8294 GCA_048885945.1 Candidatus Hermodarchaeota archaeon
AAATTTTTTTTTTTAATATTTTTTTTTTTTTTTTACTCATCATTCATAGGAAGTCTAATAGTGAATGTAGATCCTTTATTTCTTCCCTCCGATTCCACCCAAATATTACCACCATGTAATTCTACTATTTGTTTAGAAATGTAAAGACCAAGTCCAGAACCTTCTGTAACTATATCTTTGTCAATATCTTTTCTCTCAATTTTTCCAAATTTTTCAAAAACCCTGTTTTTTTCATCATCAGTAAATCCCACACCAGAATCTCTAAAAATTATATCTACAATATTTTTATTTTTTTTTAAGCCAATATATATAAGTCCATTTTGAGGTGTGTTTTTAATCGCATTTGATAAAAGATTTATAATTACCTGTTCAATTCTAATTTTATCTGCAGATATAATTAAAGTATCAAAAAGTTCAAGCTTATATACAATATTTCTTTCTTTCAATAGCAATAAAAATTCATTTAAGCAATCTTTTATTAATTCGACTAAATTAATTTTTTCTTTTTGTAAAATTAAAACATTAGTTTCAAGATCAAAAACATCTAATAAATTTTCACTTAACTTTTTTAACCGTTTTCCTCCACTATATATAGAGCTAATTATTTTTAATGTATCTTTATTAACCTTGTCTTCTAGTTGCTCCAGAAGGTATTGAGTTGAGCTATAAATTGAGATTAATGGAGTTTTTAGTTCGTGAGACGTTCTTCTTACAAAATCACTTCTAATCTGATCTATTTCTTTTAGTCTTTTAACTTCTTCTTTAATTATATTTTCTGCTTTTTTTCTTTCAGTTATGTCTCGTAAAATAACTTGTATAAAAATTTCGTCTTCCAATTCAATTAATGAACTTTGCAAATTTATCCAAACCAATGTTTTATTTTTCTTTTGAAACTGTAGTTCCAATGCTTTCACAACTTTTCCTTTTTTCATGACTTCAATTCGTTCTTCTAATAAATTGGATAATTTTGAGGGATTTGGAAAAAAAATAGTAAAATTTCTACCTAATAAATCATCTTTATTGGTTTCAAATAATGCTTCAGTAGCAATATTGCAATCAATTATCTTATCTTTTAGATCTAACAATACTACTGAATAAGGAGAGTTCTTAAATAAATGCCTGTATTTTTCTTCTGTAACATTTAATTTCTGTTCAAGAATTATTATAAATCCTAAGATTAGAAGAATAGACGCTATAAAAATGTTATATGAGTCAGCAAGTTGATCAAATTGTTCATAATGTTCAAAATCTATAAAAACTTCAAGAATTTCTCCAAAAGAAAATAAGCATCCACCAAACATTAATAATGTTAAAATTGCTCGTGAAGTTGTTTTTTGATTTTTAAAAATTAATAACATATAAATGAATCCGATAATAAAAAATGGAAGTGCAAATAAATTCATCATACCTTCAAAAATATCAATATATTCCCATTCTTCACTCATTTATTTCAATCACCTTTTTCCGTCCGGTTATTAATATTTAGAAGTTCTTCTTTAGTTAAGCGCATTTTTTTAAATTCAATTCGTACTGCAATAAATAGAAGTATTGCTCCAGCCAATACAAAGATATTTTTCAAGATTTCAAAAATGCGAAACGCATCCTCTAAAAAACTGGATGTAAAAAGTAATATTAAACAAGTAATTCCAGGTAAGAATTTTTTAAAGTTTTTTCTTCTTTTAACAATGATGGGAAAATTTACGAAACCTATGATTGAGATAATCATAGCAACGAATTTTATCATTTCAAGTTCATCACTCATAATTAATAATCTCCTTAAATCTATTATAAATCTATAGGAATCATACTTTTTAGAATAACTTTATTTATTAATTTTTAAGAATAAAATATCCTAAAAATCTTAAATCTAAATTATCTTAATTTATTTTTCTTCATTAATTTCAACTAATTTTTTAAAATCTGTTGAAAATAAAAAGAATTTATTAAAAAACAAAGAAGTGTAAAAAAAAATTATTTCATATTTGCTAAATATTCATTCATCTCAACAAAGCTACTAGTTCTCATTAGAGCTCCTTTAAGAAATTGAAATCCAATATCGTATGTGGATCCATCTCCTCCGATATGAATGACATAAGGTACCTCTCCATTAAAGTGACCTTTTGCTTTAAGGATTTTATAGGTTGTACTTACAGCTTCTGCTATGGTGGCACCAGATTCAAAAAGATGGTGTACCCAAGGAACTTTCCAAGAAGTTACAAAATCTTTAGAAGTAGAAACCTCAACACAACTCGTATTATTCACATATATTATATTATTTCCTGCGACTTGAGTAGCAGCAGTGGCCATTTGATTGAGAAACATGCCGGCACCGCAACCAGGACACAATCCATGTCCAGGGTGCAAGTGTGTTTGTGGTTCTAGTTTCTTTCTATTAATTCTATATACTTCAATAGGTTTTTCGGCACCAAATTTGTCAATTAAACCCTTTAATTTAAGATTTCGTTGTTCTGTGAAGTAAATAATTTCGTCGATTTCTTTTTCTAGAAATTTTGGTCTGAAAAGATGCCTAAATCTTCCCATAGATTTAAGAAATTCTACAAACTTATCCTTATCTACATCTAAGCCTCTATAATAGGAAAATGTTGGAACTCCATCTTTTACTCTTATTGTGTAAAGTGGCCAATAACCACAATCAGTTGCTAGTTTAGCTACATCTACAGCAGTTTCTGCTGCATGTCTCCATCCTCGCATACAATCTGAAAATGCTTGAACGAACGCAGAACCGTTTGTTTTTAATGCTTCTATAATCTTTCCCATCAGATCGTTTGGGTATGCGGGATTCATGGTGGCCAAAAACATTGATTTTGCCCCGTAAAATCCAAAGGGTGTTACTAAATCTTGTTTAACACCCACTTTTCCAGGAATTTTTTCACCACCAGGACCAGTTGTGGTACTCGCATGAGGTGGGGTGCCTCCACTTTCTTGTATACCTGTATTCATAAAAGCTTCATTATCGTAATTGACAAAAACTACATTAGATTTCTCATCACGAGCTATTAAATCTTCTATTTTTATAATATTTCTTTCTGGTTGCGACATTTTTACATTTCCACCCCAAATATTTTATTTTTTGTCTCTCTAACACCTAGGTACATATACAACTGCCCTTTCATGTCAGTTACCTTTTCCATGTATTTTTTTGCTACAATAAACTCGTCGCTAGTAACATCTCTTCCTCCAAGGCCTACAATGAAACTTCTAAACAGCGTTCCAAGAGGATATAAAGCTGAAGCTATTGACGATGAAAAAGGTGGTAAAAGATTATTTAGAGAATCACTTTTTTCCAAGATTATTAATTTTTCAATATTATGTTCTTGAACTATTTTTTGAAGTTGTTCGTAAGGAAATGGTCGATAAGCGCGAATTTTAATTAATCCAACATCTTTATTTTTTGTCATCCACGATATCAAATTACCGCACATCGATCCCATGGTTATAAATGCAGTTTTAGTTGAATTATCCAGATTATACGTTTCAATTAGATTATATTCCCTTCCCGTGGCGTCTTTAAATCGTTTAAAAGCATCTTCCATTATTCCTAAGACCGGTTTTTTCTCCTCATCTAGTCTCTTTCTTCCTTCCATAAAGAACGAGGGGGTTACAATACCACCCCACGTACCAGGTTTTTTTGTATCAATAGTGTGTCTTGGTTTTCTAGGAGTTAATTTCCTAACAGTTTCGTCAGGAATTAACCATAGTTTTTGTACGGAATGGGAAATAATAAATCCATCGTGCACAAACATGGTTGGGAATAAGGAATCGTCAGCAATCATTACTGAAATGATTGCCGCATCGTACGTTTCCTGAACATTTTCAGATACTATACAATTCCATCCATAATCAGTTAAAACAAACTCCCAAGAATTCCAAATAGAAAGATTAGGAGCGTTAAAGGCTCTTGCAGAAATCATCATCGTTAATGGTACACGCCATCCAACAGCCATCGGTAAAGCTTCAGACATTAATAAATAGCCTTGAGAAGCTGTTGCGGTAAAAGATCTAGCTCCAGCAGCGGCAGCGGCAGTAGAATAACTAATTGCTGCTAATTCAGATTCGACGTTAACAAACGCAGCTTTTAACCTTCCCTGATGAACCACATCAGATAAACCCTCAACAGATTGCGTTTGAGGTGTAATTGGGAACGCACATATTACGTCTGGTTCAGTTTGAGTCACACCACCAGCCACCGCATAGTTTCCAATCATAGTAGTTTCGATAGGTTCTTTGATTTCTTTAAAAAATATTCGCATTGGTTCAATACTGATATTTCATCAACTCAATTTTTTTTTATTTTTTTTCCACCAAAGTATTAGTTTATTTATTATAATAATTTTAAAAAATCTTATTCTTTTAACTATTAAATATTCCCAATTTTCTTAAGTTAAAATCTAAAATGAGAATTAAAACTTTTTATAGTTTAAAAAAAGAAGATAAATTTAGAGATGAGTGTGATAGAGCGCAATCAATTTATTTTATTATTTTTAAATTTGTGTAGATATAATACTAAAATCTATATTCAACTATATTCCGGAGCATCGTATTTTTCAGGAATAACTCTATCAAATTCTTCTAATATTGAATCTCTAGCTTGATGCCATAATGCTGAAATTCTATTTCTAGCTCCTTCAGGATTATCAAATTTAAATGTACTTCTTATAGCATCAAATTCTTCGTAAATCGTTTTAATACTCTCCACAGGATAAAATCCACCAACATTTTTGAATAACATTCGAAGGTGATCGATTGAAGAAGATAAAGATATAACTACGTCTCTAAATTGTTCTTCAGTGGGAGCTTTTATATATGTATATTCTATTGCCATTCTACCCGATTGTACGATTTTTGGCCAAACTTTTCGTAATGCTTTGATATAACTGGCTCTTCTCTGAAATCCCCGAGTTAATAACGCAGCAGGGATTGCTACAAGAAATGGAATTATACTAATGTATTCTTCTATAGCTGCTGGATAATTAAGGAACACGAGTATTCCAATTGAAATAGAAACTAGATAAGCAATAATAACCAAAATAATCCATTTTGTTAAATCTTTCTTTTTCATTTTTTTCACATTTTTTAAAATTTAATGAATTTCTTACTGAGACTTAATTAAACTAGAAATATAAAAATTTCTAACCTAACCTTAAATTTCTATTTATAGTTTTAACATAATCTATTTTTAAAGAGGATATTTTTGTTATAAAAGATAATTTAACATGATTGCACTTTATTTTTTTAATACGATAATCAGCAGTAAATAATTAGAGATCTATTGGAGGTAATGGGGGAACTTTACCATTTTCCCAACCATCTAATATAGGATAGTCCCACCAATGTTCGGGAACCTTCTTATATACTCCATATTTTTTAATACCTTTCTTAAATGCTTGAATATTTTCAATGGGAGCTTTAATAACCTTTGGTTCTGGATAAAAGAACGCACCAAAACCACCTTCAGGAGTTCCAAGATTACGAATCATATGCCATACTTCTTTTTCACAGTCCTCGGGAGAATTTTTGACATAGATAGATTGAATATTAACACATCCCCAATACATGATTTTACCTCGAAATTGGCGTAAAGCAGGATATCCCGTCATTCTTGGGGAATCTAACTCTAAAGCATCAAGACCCCAATCAATTAAAGAAGGAATGATTGGATCAATTTTTCCGCAACAATGTTGATGTATTTCACAACCTCGGTCATGGGCAGCTTTATAAATAGTCCTAAAAATCGGTTCGTAAAACTTTTGAAAAATTTTCGGACTGAAAAATGGACCATGTTGAGTACCTAAATCTTCAATAAGTTCAAACCCGTCTGGATTTGCCCCATATTTTATCCAACCATCCATAGTCTTTATAAGCCATTCGGTAATGTGCGTTAAAAGACGCTTCAATTCGTTTGGATTTTTTTTATGATCTAATAAGAAATTTGTAAAACCTCTCATATTTGCCGCCGTTCCAATAGGACCTAAATGTCCTAAAATACAAATTTTATATTTCTTTTTAAAGGTTGTTTGAGCGCTCTCAAGAAAAAATGGGGAATATTGGGACTTATTTATTGGATCGACAGTATACTTCTCCAAATATTTATCTAAATTTTTCCAATTTGGTAAAGATGGACGGCCAGGATGTCCCATAGAAGCAAGTTCATTTGTTCTATTCCATATGCAACCCCATGTATCAATTTCTTCACGTTTGAACTTCATCCAATTATTTCCTTCATACATGGGATTTTTAAGAACCCATTCTGGTTTTTCCCATTCCCATAATCCATGTGCAATAAAAATATCCATAGCTGCATGGGGAAATAATCCCTTTTCAGATTCATCATGACCAGGATTCCAGTTTTGTGGAGGAATCATCATCATATCGAACATATCTCCCCCTCCAATTTTCCAAACGGGTATTTTATCGGGAAAAGAAAAGTTTATTGCCGCTTTAACGCGCTCGACTGATTTCATTATCAAAACCTCGATTATTTTAAGATTAAGAATTTTAATATGGATTTAAATAAATTAATTAGATTATTGATATACCTCGTTTTTAATATTCAATAATTCCTATTCCTAATATATTAATTAAATATATAAATAGAATTAAACACTTCTAATTTTAAACTAGAAAATGTTAGAAAAGATATAAAATAAAATATTTTTTAATTTTCAGGAGCCGCACAGGAAGCAGGACCTTGCTTCAATCTTTTGCTAATGGCTTCAACAGGACAAATATTTAAACAATTTAAACAAGACTTGCAGTGAAATATATCAATTCCCGCCATGTGCCATAGTCCATCGTCTCCTTTTTCTCTGAGAATCGCAAAATCAGGACAAATATACCAGCATTGCGCACAATCGGTACACTTTTCTTTGTCCCACAACACTTCCCATTCACCCCAAGTCCCAGTAGCAACTTGATCGCTACCCACATCAATAATATCTTCATCGCAATACCATACTCCTGCTTTATCTAATTCTTTATATCCCGGCAAACCCAAATCAACTTGTTGCCATTGAATTTTGGTATAAACTGAAAAATCAACATCTTTTCCAATCTCGTAAAGGCACGTCTCTTCAAATGCTTGTTTAATAGCAGCTACATTCTTCGCAGCGATTTCCCCTTTAAACCTTCTCATTATAGCGTTTGCCAATTCATCGATAGTAAAGATATGGGAAACGCGTACTAGTGCTCCAAGAATGATGGTGTTGGTAATATTTCGCCCTAAAATTTCAAAAGCAATGCGAGTAGCATCAATAGTAGCAACATTTAAATCTTTTCTTTTAATTATATCTTGAATAGTAACTTGATCCATGGTGGTGTTTATAATTATCCACCCTCCTTCAGGTACTCCTGCAGTTACATCGATTTCTCCAAGTAAAGAAGGATCTAAAATAGACACAAAATGAGGAGCATATACCTGCTCGTTGGATCTTACTAGATCGTCATCTAAAGAGAGTCTAACATAACTTTCAGTTGGACTTCCCATCCGTTCAGCGCCAAATCGCGGTTGACAAACGCCGTACCCTTTAAACGCTTCTACACATAAATTTGAAGCCGTGACTCCTCCTTGTCCTCCTCTCGCGTGAAACCTTAAACTTATATAATGTTCTTTTAAAGCTTCTTGTACTTGTTCTTGTGTTAGAATTTTCAATCACGTGTTATAACTTTTTATTTTTACTTACTTTTCTTATAGAGTAACTCATAGTAAAGAATTTAAATTTTATATATTTTATTTAAAAACAAAACAATTATTATATATTGAAAACCAATTCACATGCATTAATTTAAAGACGAATTAAAAATAAACGAATCAATTGAAAATCCTGAGAGTAAAATCTTATTATTCTCTATTCCCAGATTTGGATCTTCTATCGTGCTTGGAATAATAAAACCAAAAATCCCTAAGATTTAACATTTAAAATTACTTTAAAGCATAAAAACATCGTTTAGGGGAATGAACTTTTCCCTCTTCTCTTAATTCTTTTATAATTTTAGAAACTTCTTTTGATTCAATCCCTATGGCTTTTGCAATATCTCCTGGTCTAAGTGGTTTATCTGAATTTTTAAAAGTCTCTAAAACTTTATCTTTATCTGTCATAAATTTATTTCATTCAATTAGGTTTAAAAGATTTTGGAAATAAAATCATTTTTTTCAATAAGTTAAGCGATATTCTTATTAATCGTCATAAACTGTACATGAAGCGTGCAAATTCGTGTTTTTTTTTAAATATTAGTATAAAATTAAATGATTTTAAATAAAAATAATCAATATTTCA
>JBHLLE010000123.1:0-8224 GCA_048885945.1 Candidatus Hermodarchaeota archaeon
AATAATAAGATCTCTATTAGATTCTTAAAAAAAACAAAAGTCAGAACATTTGGAATTTATTCTATTGAAGACAGTGGGAAGTATTACAATTTTTAATCAAGAAAAATTTATTGAATTCTACTAGTATTCTGATTTATGTAAATTATTAGATGTCATTTTATACTACTTTTTCTATTGCATTTAAGAACTTTTTAACATATTTTTTTCTCGTAGTGCATCCCATCAATTCTATATGTTAAATCTTACCCACTAATGTTCCAAGTCTAACAACCACCTATTTCTATTTATATTCTATTAAAATAGAGATAATTGTATTAAAAAGTTAAGTAATTTTTAGAAAATTCTTATAATCATTATATAATAAATATAAAGGTCCAACATCTTCTACAATCTCATCAAATCTTCCTTTATCTTCCAAAAATATATTATCAGTCCTGTCATCATTTACGCTAGAAACTTCTCCGACTAAAACTTTCCCATGGCCTTCCTCAGCCCAAAATTTATGATAAACCTCTTTTGTTAAAGTTATTGATTCTCCTGGGGCAAGTTTTATAGTTGTTCCTGGTTCTAAAACAAGTTTTTCACCATCTATTGATGCCTTAACTTTAGTGTTATCAAGTTTTTCTTCCTCAGTATTGTTAAACAATTGAATCATTAAATTTCCTCCCCCACGATTTATTATATCTTCGGTTTTAGTAATATGATGGTGCATTGGTGTAATCTGATTCTCTTCAACAATCATTATCTTTTCACAATAGTTCTTTCCACCTTTATCCACATCTTTTAAATTACCATTTCGAATGGTAAAAAGCATTAATCCCCGCTTTTTAAAATCCCCTGAACCAAAAGTTGTTATATCCCATCCTAGTTGGTTTTCTATAATCTCGTTTATCTCTTCTCCTTTTAATTTCCATTCTTCTAAAGTCCAAAATGCGAATTTAGGTAAATAAAACTTTTGTTCTTTAAAAAAATCCACAGCTTTTCTCATTATTTCATTAATCTCAGACCTTTTCAATGTAATCACAGAAATTTACAACTTTTTTACTTATATCAATTTTCTTCTAAAAATAAATTTTTTTAAACTTATGTCATAATAAGTCATATTAGAGTTTATATATTAAACCGTGATAACTAAATGTTTGATAAAAACTTTTTAGAAAAGTTAAAAACTAAGAACGAAGAATGGGATAGCAAATATAAAGATACTAGAGAACGAAACGTAAAATTTGTAACAGATTCTGAAATTCCGATTAAACGGTTATACACTCCATTAGATGTTAAGGGAGATTATTTTGAAAAAATCAATTTTCCAGGTCAACCTCCTTATACTCGTGGAGTTTATCCTACTATGTACAGAGGAAGGATTTGGACTATGCGATTATTCTCGGGACATGGAATTTTTTAATAAATTCTATTAAAAATCATAACGCCCGAGGAAACTAATGAACGCTGGAAATTTTTATATGGACATGGTGAAACAGGATTTAGTGCGGCTGTTGACGCTTTAACTTTTAATGGTATAGATCCAACGAATCCTGATGGTGCCCCAGAAGTTGGAACGTCAGGAGTACCTCTCTATTGTATAGATAGCTTATTTGCTCTTACAGAAGATATTCCTATCGATAAAGTAAGCGTTGCTCTTGTAGTTGAGCCATTTACTAGTGCTCCTGTATGTGCTATGTATTTCAATATGGCGAAACAGCGAGGATATGACTTAAAAAATCTAATTGGTACAACCCAAAACGACATTTTAACTATGACAGTGGGCTATATTCCTTACAAAAATGTTGCACCAAATCATTTACTTCGTCTAGCCTGTGATTTTATAGAATGGACGGTTCCAATGAAAAATGTACCAAAATGGCACCCCATTAATTTCACCGGATATAATTACAGAGAAGGTGGAATTGATGCAGTACAAGAACTGGCGTTTGTATTTGCAAGTGCATGCTCTCATATAGATAATTTAGTCGAAAGAGGGTGGAAAGCTGATGATTTCGTTAATAGATTAGCCTTCCATTTAGCGGCTCATAAAGATTTCTTTGAGGAAATAGCAAAATATAGAGCTGCAAGAAGGATATGGGCTACGCTTATGAAAGAGAGATATAATGTTGAAGATCCAAAATCAATGGAATTTAGATTCCATGTTCAAACTGCGGGAAGTTCATTAACTGCACAAACACCTAAAGTAAATATTATTAGAACAGCTATTCAAGCGCTAGAAGCAAATCTAGGAGGATGTCAATCATTACATACTAACTCGTACGATGAGGCAATCTGTTTACCTTCTGAAGAAGCTGCATTGATTGCTTTACGAACTCAACAAGTTATCTCTGACGAAACAAGAATCACTAATACTGTTGATCCTTTCGCAGGATCGTATTTTATTGAATGGTTGACTGATGAAGTCGAAGAAAGAGTATGGAACTATATAGATAAGATTGAAAAAGTAGGATCTATTGATAAAGCATTATCCACAGGCTTTCTATATAAAGAAATGAGAGATGCTTTCCATAAGCGACGTGCTCGAATAGAAAAAGGAGAAGAAATCTTTTTAGGTGTAAATAAGTATCCAGAACCTTACGATACTTGTACTGATGTGTTTAGAACAAATGAATCAGCTATACAAATTGAAATAGATAGAATTAATAAATTGAAAGCTCGCAGAGATAACGCAAAGCTAGAAAATATACTTGATAAATTAAGAAACGTGTGTGAAAAAGAAGAAAATGTAATGCCTATTGTTATGGAAGCTACTAAGGAAGGTGCTACTGTTGGAGAGATCTGCGATATTTACCGTGAAATCTGGGGTATCTGGGAACCACCACTCGCAATATAAATTTGGAGGTGTATTAAATGTCAGAGAAAAAAATTAGAGTATTGATGACCAAACCTGGAATTGATGGTCATTGGAGAGGAGGCATTGTAGTCTCGAGAGCTTTAAGAGATGCAGGAATGGAAATTGTATTTGGTGGTTTTCAAAACGTTAAAGAAATAGTTGAATCTGCGATTCACGAGGATGTAGATGTAATTGGGTTGAGTATACACTCAGGGGCACATTTAGCTTATACTAAGCAAGTTATTGACTTGTTGAAAGAAAGAGGAGTGCATAACGATTATATGATCTTAGTTGGTGGCGTTGTCCCCGCACAAGATTTTTCTAAGTTAAAGGAAATGGGCGTAGCAAACGTGTATGGACCAGGTTCAATGACTAATGACATAGTCGAATTTATCCAAAATAATATTAAAAAATAATTTTTTCTTTCTTATTCTTTTTACATTATTATTTTAATTTAATTAAAACAAATAGAAAAAATCCTTTAATTGATTCATTATTTATTGATGATTCTGATTTTTCCAAGGATAAAGTAGTATCATTATTCCATTCAATATCAAGAAAGATATTGCATTGATATATTCAAGAATAGGAAAATCTTGATAATTTATAAGATAAATGTAGGAAATCGCTAATAGTGTTGAAGATATAATCAATGTTGCAATTAAATCACGATTTTTAATAGGATCTCTGGCCGAAAAGAATAATCCTAAAGCGGGAAAAATTGCTAAAGCTCCTATTATCTTTACAAATGTATCATTATAGCTTCCTGGTTCAAATCCATATACCTGATGATAAAAATCAGAAAAAAACCAGTGTGATAATACTGACCAAATCAATACAAATAATCCTAATATAACAAGATATATTCTTAGAATTTTTATACGATTCATTTAAACACCTTTTATCCAAAAATTAAATTGATAATTCATATATGAGATATCAGATAGTAGTTTTTAAAGATTTCAGCCAGTTCACAACAAAATAGAGTTGTAACCTTAAAATATTACATATTAATTTAATTAATTAGAGTGATTAAATTGACTGCATTAGAAGAATTTGGTTTGAGTGTTTATGAATCCAAAGTATTTAAAACTTTACTGTCCTTGGGAATAAGTGAAGCAAGAGAAATTTCGAATCAATCTCAAGTTCCATTTGGTAGAATTTACGATGTTTTAAATAGTCTGGAAAGTAAAGGATTGATTGAAAAACAACAGACAAGACCAACTAAATATGTAGCAAATGATCCTAAAGTTGCCATAAAATTATTAATTAATAATAAAAAAAATCAGTTAGACAAATTAATTAACCAAGCTTCTTCTTTAGAAAACCAATTAAACAAGATTTATAAAAAACCAACTAAGGATAGTCTTTTTTGGAGTGTAGAGATTGGAAATGAACGCGTTCACGACAGATTGAATTATTTAATTGAGGCAAATGAGACTATATTTAGCTATTTTGAAATATCTGATATAGATTTACAATTAAAAGAATTTGAATTATTGAAAATATTACCCATTTATTCTGAATTAATTGAAAGAGGAGTAGTAATTCGAATTTTATTAGGTTATTTAAATCAAAACGAATTAAATGCTTTTACACAAATAATAAAGAAGCTATATAAAGCTTTTAATAAAGAAATAAATGATTCTTTTCAAATTAAGACAATTGAATCATATATATCTAATTCATTTGATATTATTGATTCAGAGAAAACTCTTTTAAAAATTAGAAATCCTGCAAAACCCAATGAATATTTAGCTTCAATATATTTTTGGCATTCTTATTTTGCTAAAGAATTAATAGATAGATTTCAAAGACTCTGGAAAAATGCTTCTAAATTGGATTTAGGGTAAAATAATCAAAAACTTATGTGTAAGAATGAATTATTCCTTTTTTAAAAGTAAAATCAAAAATTAATAAATTCAATCTAATATTTCTCAAAATATATTACTAATATTTTAAGAACAATCAATTTTTGGTGTATCAACTAATTGACTGGAAAATATGACATTAATCTTCTCATTCAAAATTTTAAAGAAGGAGATAAAATTGCCTTAGCTAGACTTATTACTGTGATTGAAAATGAACCAGAGAAAGCAGGAGAGATATTTAAAAACTTTCAAGATCTTAAGAATGAATCCTACATTATAGGAATAACAGGATCTCCGGGGGTAGGAAAAAGCACCTTAACTAAGGCAATAACAAAACAGTTATTAGAACGCGGAAAAAAAATAGGGATCATTTCAGTAGATCCTACTTCACCTTTTACTGGAGGTGCGTTTTTGGGAGATAGAGTAAGAATGACTGAGGTGTCATTAGATCCTAATGTGTTCATACGTAGTCTTGCTTCAAGAGGTTATAGAGGGGGCATCTCAAGAGCGGTTCTTGATATTAGCTTACTATATGAAGCTTTTGGAATAGACTTTATTATCATTGAAACTGTTGGTGTTGGGCAATCTGAATTTGAAATTTACAATCTAGCTTATACCGTAGTCGTAGTAATGGTGCCCGGTTATGGCGACGCGATTCAAATGCAAAAAGCAGGGATTATTGAAATTGGTGATGTTTACGATGTTAATAAAAAAGATTTAGGAGGCGAAGATGTCGCTGCTCACATTGATATGATGCTTGATGACTCGTGCGCCACACAAGGTGGTTGGAGGCCTCCAATAGCAATGACTAATTCCATAACTGGTGAAGGGGTCGATGAGTTAGTAGAATATATACTTGATCATAAAGAACATCTTGAATTATCCGAATTAGTAAAAGAAAGGAAAAAAAATAGATTTGCTTATAAGATTAGAGAATTATTGTATTATAGAATAGATAAAATATTAGAAAGCTTAATTAATGAAGAAGAGATTAATAAACTTTCGAGTTCAGTAATACAAGATGGTAAGTTTAAAATCTATGACGAAGTTCACGATATATTTAGTAATGTAAAATTCGAAATGAAAAAGAAAAATATTGATTAAATTAATTCTATCTTAAATGTTTTTTTTCATTTGAAAAAATATTACTTTTTAGATAAATCTCACTCTACCTTTAGCCATCTTATTAATTTTTATCGTTTATATTAATAATTTAGGAAATTTGTTTTCCTTTGCTAATTCTTTTTCAATAATCGTATCTAAGAATTCATCGCGTTCTTTTCCCGCAAGAACTTCTAATTTTCTGATTCCTAGGGGATCTACTTGTTCCCTTAGAAGAGAAATTTCATTTTTGGTAGGAGGCATAGTTTCTTTTATATTGTTTGGGATAATCAAGTCAAATCCAGTTGAGCTTTTTATAGTTTCAAGGTCGATTCCAGGGTGAATAGAGGCTAATCTCATGCGTTTGCTTTTCTCGTCAAAATCTAAATACCCTAAATTAGTTATGACGCATTGTGGTCCTGTTCCCCCACAGATACTTTGCTTACCTTCAGGGAAACCAACGCCAGAAGTGAAAAATAGCTTTTCAGTTGGAACAAAAGTTCTATTATCGTGTCTTGGAGTGTATAAAAAGGAACCACGAGAATAAAACATACTAAAGTCAGCAATTCCCGCACATCCAGGCAATCTAACTTTTGGATTATTATAATCTCCTATACAAATATTATTAGTACTACCATATTGATCAATTTGTGCTGGTCTAAACCACTCAATTGTGGTCAGTCTTTCTGAAGGTAGAGATTCTAAAGTACACTCTCCTGAATTCTGAAACCTATACGCTCTTGCAGTGTTCATTTCTAAATATAATAGGGAAACTTGTCGAGCTTCGTACACGAAAGTATTACCCATAATGTAATGATATATCGCATTAGGGGCATGAGTCAATTTTGCTAGCGTAAAAGCCGCCCATACCATTGGAGTTGCGACACCAACTATCATAACGTCATCGTTTCTGACCTCGCGAGCCATTAAAACAGTTATTATCTCATCAATGGTATAATCATTTGAATATTCAGACATGTTAATCCTTCACCCTCCTACATTAATATGTTCAATATCGTTTGAGCTCCTCCAGCCTCTTCGAGATATTGAGCATTTGTTTTCTTTAAAATATATTTTTGCTTATAATCTTCAAAATCAATCTTAAGATAGTTCTGTATATGAAGTGCATCAAATGTATATCGGTCGTAACATGAAGTTGGATGAGCACCAAAAGGGATTTTTACAACTGCAGATGTAGTTTGCATTGGCAATTGTGCCTTGCCGGGAAGATGTCTGATATCTTCCATTTCTACCAACTTTTCACAGGTAATAATTGTCTTTTTTGCAGTTTTTGCCATATCATCATCAAGCCAAACTGCTCCTGCAATATTTCCATTTCCTAATTCGTCTGCATAAGGGACGTGTAATAAAGCCACATCCAAATCGATTTTTGGAAGAGCCATTAATTGAGTACCAGATCCAAGGGGATCTTCAAATTGTTTTATATCGTTTCTTACATTAGGAAAATCGGTCCCTATAATTCCTTTCAATGGCATGAAGGGAACTTTTAGATAAGAGCATTTTAGACCTAAAGCAATAGATGCCTCACTTTCTTCAGAAACTTTAATCTCTCCCGATTCTACAGCTTTTCTATAATGAGGTGCCATGCCAAATACTTCCATACCTACGAATGATGCTTTAACTTCTGAAACACATCCCCCAGCAATAAGCATGTCAACTTCTATTCCACCAACAAAGGTACATAATGTGAGATTCTTTTTATTTTGTCTAATTATCTCTCTACATGATCCCACTGGTTTTCGCCAAAATGAAAGTCCGCCAATCCCAACTATATCTCCATCTTCAACATATGTTGAGATTGCTTCCTCTAAAGACATTAACTTTGATGTCATATTTAATCCTTATAAAAATGTCAAAAATCACAAAAAAATTAAAGATAATATTTAGGTTTATAATTTTTTATATTTAGAATTTCTGATTTGTGATTTGTTCATCTTTAAGAAATAGGTTTTTCGTCCATTTCGGGAGAATAAATCCCATATAAAAGATAATAGCACTTAAAATCTCAAAACTGCGAACTATGGGTAGCGTTAATAAGGTTAATGGTACAGAAGTATCTAAAGAAGCTCCTATTGCGAATAAAATGAAAGCAATAAGTAATAATTTTCCTTTTAATCTAACTTCTGGATTGTCAGATTCTAATGATGCTTTACAAAATAGATAACCGGTAATTAGTTCAATAACAACTATGGATAGTGCGTATACAACAATAAATGTACCATATTGTACGTCTGTATATCCTTTCAAATATCCAATCAAATTTGGATCTATTAGAAGTAAATAATAGAAAATTATATAAAATAAAACTCCATATATAATTGAAATAATAACAATGATATTTTGGTGTTTTTTATGCACTAAATCTGTAAAAGCTATTATCCAAGATATAATA
>JBHLLE010000124.1:0-8209 GCA_048885945.1 Candidatus Hermodarchaeota archaeon
TTATTAACCATAAATGATAATTCATCAAATGAGGTCCCCACTCATTATGCAATTGATCTCCTTCTATGAAAAAAGGAATTCCAAAATTATTCTGTAAATCACTTTGATTGCTTGCGTCCATATACTCTGCCATTCCCTTAACACTTTCAAGATTAGACTGATCAAACATAGTTGGTACCTCCATATGAAAAAAGTGTCCCCCTTCGTAACTTGTCATCCACGCACCTTCTCCCAGATCGTTTGCAATAACTCCTTTTTCTATAAATTTCTTCTTTACTGGAATATTATTCTCTTCAGTACGGAGACAAAGTGCTGCTGTATCACATTGCCCCTTAGCAGATTGGAATCCACCTGTGGCAACAAAACCATGATATCCAAGATTAGCACGCAAACATTCGGCGTAAAAAATGGAAGCGGGTTCATACTTAGTACCAATTATATTAGTTAACTTTAAATCTTTCATAAGATGCTCCATAACTTTCTTTTTATACTCAAACTCACGTTTGGTGCGAGCAGCTATCACAATCAATAATGGTCTTTTCATAGTTCCAAACGCAATTTTATCCATTAAGCTCTCTATAGTATAAGAAAATATCGCCATTACGGCAAAATTTGAAATATGACTACAAATAAACGCGATTTCTTCCTCTTCAACTCTTAAAAAAGTTTTTTCTAAATGTTTAAAACTCCCACAATCCATTACATAAGCTTTAATAAAATCAGGGATTTCAAAATCATACATTGGAGCATGACCTTTTGCTACAAATTTTGTATCGCAAGGATAAGGAAAAAGTTTAATTGCAACTCTAGTAAATACGCCAAGGCCAGATTTGGTTCCTACCCACCCTCTCATTATCCCTCTTAAGCTAGGACCAGGTCCATCCCCAGAAAACCAATCAGGATCGTTCTTTAATCCAGCAGATCCTAACCTCAGAATTTCTCCAGTAGGTAATACCCATTCAGTACCCAAAACATTTCTTGAACTATGCCCCGTTTGGGGCGAGGTAAAACCGGGTCCTGCCATCGAAGTGTGGCTAGCTAAAGGTGAAGCCATGGGTCCTGCGCCTGGCATGTGAACATTTAATCTGTATTTCATGAGTTCTACTTGAAGTTGTGCTCCACTAACGTAAGGTTCCACAACCGCATATAGGTTTTTAACATCAATTTTTACAATTTTATTCATCCTACGGAGGTCTAATATTACTGAATTATCAGTAGAAGGTTGATTCCAAGGTCCGAGTCCAGTACTTTGTGCCTTAAATTTAATTCCATATTTGTTGCATAATTTAACAATTTTTTGAACTTCCTCCGTTGTTGAAGGTAATATTACTGCTTTTGGAGTTGATGAGAATGGAATTGGATCCTTCCCTTCCATGAAATTTACGAATTCAGTACACCAATTATACGCATACGCGTTTGTTATTACTTCTCCATCGTTTATATTATCTTTACCTACCACATCTTGAAATTCTTTGAGAATATCTTTATCTAACACGATTCATACTACCTCCTTTGTTGCTTGTTTTAATTTTTCAGGTTCTAATCCTAAAGCCATTAAAATAAGTTCGTTTATATCGTAATATTTTAACTTAGAACCACATTCCCTGATTCCATCTTGTAAATTTGTAGAACAAAACGGGCACGCCGATACGAGTATGTCAGCTCCCGTGTCTTCAGCTTCTTCTATTCTATTTATGGCAGTTTTAACGGCCATTTCAGGAAACGCAGACTTAACACCGGCTCCAGCTCCACAACAATAAGAATACTCCATGATTCGCTCCATCTCAACAAATTTAAGTCCTGGAATCTTTTTTAGGATGTTTCTAGGAGCATCGTAGATCCCTTTTGATCCCGTCCTTTTAGGTTTTGGAGGTACATTAATGGTTATTAATGGCATTAGTGGTACTACATCTCCTTCCCATTTCTCATATCGCTCAGCATTTCTTCCTAAATGGCAGGGGTCATGGTACGTAATCGTAATAGGAACTTCATTTATTAATTTAAGTTGCCCAGTCTCGAGCAATTCGTCAAAAAATTCGGCAGTATGTACAACTCTAAATTTAAAATCTCGATATAATGGATAATCCACTTTGAACGTATCATAACAACCAGCACAAATAAAAATTACAGTTTCAATTCCCTTAGATTCAATAACATCTAAATTCTTATTTAATTGTTCTATAAATATGCTTTTATTTCCGGTTCTTAATACTGGACTTCCGCAACAAAATTCTTCGTCTTTAAGTATAGAAAATGGAACATTAGCTTTATTCAAAATTCGAGCTGCTGCTATTGCCATTTCTTTTCTTCGATAAGACGATGTGCACCCAATATAAAACAATGTTTTAGCATCTGGATCGACCTTTATATCAGCAGGTAACCAATCCATTCGTTTTTTGTGTGGTTCGTTGTATGGATTATTAACCTCTTTCATAGCTTCAGTATAAGCTTTTTGTTCTGGCATAGGACCACATCCTGCTTCAACTAATTTCTCTCTTAGCCTCCCTATTATTTCTAAAGGTTCTAGTGTATTCATATATTTACAAGCAACTGCGCAATTTCCACACTCCGTACATTTGTAAACTATGTCTCGAAGTTCTTCTGTAGGTTTTATTCTTCCCATTTCGTAAGTTAAGGCAAGAATTATTTTTCCTCCACCACTATATGGATGAAAATTGTACATATCTATAGCAGGACATCCCGATGCGTATTTTTGGCTTTTAATCTGCACCTGAGGTATCCATTTACAGACAGAACAACGTAAACACCTTTTTATCATCTTAAGGTATTCTTCTTCGGGAAAAGGTTCAGTCGTCAAAACATAACACCCCTGGATTTAATATATTATTAGGATCAAATATTTTCTTTACTTTTTTTAGAGCATCAACAGTTCCTTGACTTTGGTGAGCATAGGCATCCTTTGCCCATTTTCCATAAGGTCTACTGAAAAAAGCACCTTTATCCATTAAATGAGTACTTATATCCATAAATTTCTCTTTAACCGTATTTACAACCATATTATCGTCAGGATCGTAGTATATATTAAATTCACAGTGATAAGATGTTCCTTGATTTAGAGCCTGAATATAAACTCCTAATTTGTTTTTAAATTGATTCTGCATTAAGGATATATACTCGATTATTCTTTCAAATCTAGTTAAAAAGAATATATCTTGATGAGCTCCCATAAATCTCATCTTCCACGGATCTTTACTTGAACGGCTAAGTACATTAAGGAGATCATTATCAGGAATTATTAGGTTACTTTTTGAGAAGTCAAATCCTAATTTTGTAATTATATCGTCTATGTCTCCTTGAAGGTATGACAGTTTATCTTGTGCTAATTTACCCCTCCCAGCAATAACAAAAATCAAATTCCATTCACTTAAGTTTTCTGATATTTTTATTATTTCTTGAGAATTTTGTTTTAGCAAGCAAGCAAGGTTTAAATTACTCAGAATGAGAAGTTCGTCGCACAACCTATATTTTAATAATTCATATTGAACATCCAATAATTCTTGTATATTATTCGACTGAAGATGATATACTTGTTGAACCGATGGTAATAATTCTAACTTTAAAGTGGCCCAAGTAACAATTCCCATACTCCCTTGTGCTCCTTGTATTACTCTATAAGGACTAAATTGAGTTGGACCCATAGGATTCACTTGAGCTTGACCTATTTTTTGTTGTTGTTTTATCGTTCCTGGACCTGCAGCTGTTCCAGTTCTGAATATATCACCCGTTCCAAAAACAACTTCCGTACATAATAAAGGATCTGAGCTATCCCATTGATACCTCGGGATAGTTATAGGGACTCTTTCTAACGCAGCTGTTAACACAGATTTATCTTCTCTTGGGAGAAGAGGAGTTAAAATTCTTAAACCTTTCTTTCGAAGAATAGGAATAAGTTGACCAAATGTAACTCCAGGTTCAATCATTACGACTCGATTTTTCCTATCAATGTTAAGGATCTTATTCATCTTAGATAAATCAATTACAATTGAATTATCTCTCAGTGGTATCGTATCTCCATGATATTTAATTGGAGAACTTGAGCTAACTGATATTACTGAAAATTTTTTTAAATTCGCTAGTTTTATAATTTTTTCAATCTGAGTTGCTTTTTTTGGCCATACTATATATCTTGGTATCTTTCCCTCTATATAACTTAAATCTGTAGAATATTTTTTTAACAATTTGGAGTCACTTGATACAAACTTAGGACTACATATTTTGGCTAAACTTTGATATAGTGAATTTTTAATCATAATCTCTTTTTCATTCCAAATGAAGAATAATTATTTTTTTCTTTGAATAAATTATTAAATGGTATTTATGAGCAAGATCAATATAAAATCTATTATTTTTTCTCATAAGCATATCCTTTAATTGTGTTAGGATGTAAGATGGAGGAAATTTTGATTTTCTAGATAATATTAAAATATTTTTTTTCAACGTAATTGGTAATTTAGATTGAAATTCTCCTAAAAAACATAAAAACAAATAAATCTATGAGAATTAGGAACTAAAGGGAAAAAATAGAATTACTATTTATAAAATTTGTTTTTAAGATAATTCTAAAGATATTTTTATGTAATTTTCTCCATTTTCTTTCATAGTTTTATAATCTAAGACGTCACATTTAACTTTCAAATTAAATAATTGTGCAAATTTACCTTCTATTATCCCCGAAAGAATATAAAAATGATAAATATAAGGAATTTCTTCTTCCAGAAGATCCGAATCAACAAAATGTACAATGAATTTCTTTCTATCTTTTTCGTTAATGATTTTTTTTAATGTAATTTTATCGTGTAATAAAGTAAAGTAAGGTTGCAATGAGGAAAGAAATTCCAACTCGTTTGATTTTAATGACTTATTTATATTAATTAAATTTTGATAATCTTCAACTTCAAAAGGTATGTCTAAATAGTTAGCAATTTTCCTTCCAAGAACTTTAAATCGTATCGGATTTAATTGAATCTCATCGTTAAGAGCGTTTAATAAACCTTTGTAATACGATAATACAATTTCTCTTGAAATTAGTCTTGCCTCTTTTGAATAATATAACTTGTAAGTCCCAATTTCACGCTTAAATATTTGATTCTTTCCCTCTAAAATTCCTAAATAACGATATACGGTATTTCGGCTGGCACCAATCTTATCTGCAATACCTAATACGGTAATACCGTAATTATTATCTATTAGACAATCTACTATTTCTTGCTCGAAATTACGCTTAGTTTTTGAGTTCATATTTGTTTTCCTCGCTATACGAAAAACTGATCAATCATGTTATACTATATTGATCAAAAATAGTATTATTATTGAATTTTGATTTTTTTTTTTTATTTTATTACATTTTAGCTTCAATTAGAATAACTTTTATATAATTCAGTTACGATAGTTATGTTCAGAAATAAATTCCAATTAATTTATAATAGAATGGAGGAAATAAAAAATTGAATACTTACGATATAATTGTGGTTGGTGGAGGTCCGGGAGGTAGTATAGCTGCGAAAGAAGCTGCTGAAAAAGGTTTGAAAGTAGTGTTTTTTGAGAGAGGAAGGAAACCTGGTGAAAAAAATTCCTCTGGATGTGGTTTAGGTCCCAGAATGTGGCGCGATTTTGAAATAATGAAAGAACTGACCTCTGAGAAATGCCCTTCGATGCGAGCTGGTGCAGCTGCTCGAAATTATTTTGTTAATAAAGAAGGGGTAGTTGCTGGCTATGTAATGGCAAGACCTACTGAATCTGTGTCGTACGAACCCGCAAAAAGTTGGATTACCATGAATGTTTATCGAAGTGAATTTGATCCATGGATTGCTGAATTTGCTATTAACGCAGGTGCCGAGCTAAAAACATCAACTTTAGTTATCGATCTGATAAAAGAAAATGGAAAAGTGTGTGGAGTAATTGATGAAAAAGGTGAAAAATATAACGCTCCAATTGTAATTGGGGCTGATGGAGCAATTTCAATGGTTGCGAAAAAGAGTGGACTTAGAACCAAATGGGCACAAGACCAGATTACAGTTGTTCCACAATATGACTTTCAGGTATCTCCGGAGAAAATTGATGATATAATGGGAGATGAGGCCCTTGCTGTTTGGTGGTCAGCTATGTTTCCCGCGTCTTACCAAGTCTTCTTTCACGATGGATTTCATCAAGGTTTAGGAAATTGGTTGAATAAATGGGATAAAAATCCTTTGTTCTACCTAAATTGTGTCGTCAATCTAAACTATTACAAGCGCTTATTAAAAATATTAGAAGCTAAACCAAGAGAGGTTCAAGCCCACCTTTTACCTTGGCTAAAGTATCCATATAACACTCATACCGATGGAGTTATTTTAATTGGAGATGCTGGAGGATTTCCTTGTCCTCTTGAAGCGGAGGGAATTTATCCTGCGATGATTACTGCTAAAATGGCGATTGACGTTGCTGCTGATGCAATTACTGCTGAGGATGTTTCTAAAAATGCACTATCTAAATTTGATGAACTATGGCAAAAGACCAGCGTAGGAGAAGAATTTGAAGCAGGAGAAGAATTGTATAATATATGGAAAGCACTGCCATTTAGTCCTAAAGAGACGATGAGTTGGTTTGTACCTATGTTGATGGAAGCGCTGGGAGGTATTTACGATTGGTCACAGCCCCATGCAAAGCGAGTTCGTCAAATTGCCGCTCACATTAAGTCATACATGCCACAGGCTATGCCTTTTATTATGAAATATGTGTTTCCTTTATTAGCAAAGATTTTTGAAGATGATCTCGATAAAATGATGGATCCTTCAAAATTAATGACAGCACTTCCAAAACTAATTGATATGATTCCTAAAAAGAAAAAAAGAACGCGAGGTAAGTAAAAATGAAGATCGATTTAGAGGGATTAACTAAACACATTTCTGGAACAGGAGAGTTCATTAAAATAGATCAAAATAAATGTAATGGTTGTGGTTTGTGCGTAAAGGTTTGTATTGCAAATTTATGGGGCTTTCAACAAAGTATTGCATATATAAGAGATGATTATAAAGAAAAATGCTTAGAATGTGGAAGTTGCTATACTGTATGTGAACCAGGTGCAATCAAATTTCAGTATCCTGCTGGTGGTACAGGAGTTATATATGAAAAAGGCTAATCTTTTGTAAACAAAAAGTAAAAGATAAGTTCGTTAAGTATAATATTTTTATATAGAATATTGATATAATATTATATCAATTATGACAGAAGAAGAATCCTTAAATGAGTTAAAAAACGCAATTGTGGAGGGAGATCCACAAAAAGCAGTTGAATTGATTAATAAAGCTATTGAAATGGGAATACAGGTTAAAGAGATTTTAAATAGAGCAATTGTTAAAGGTGCTGAAGAAGCTGGAATTTTATACGAAAAAGAGGAATATTTTCTCGCAGATTTGTTAATGACTGGTGATGCAATTAACGCTGCTACTGAGATTTTAAAAAATTCATTAAATGATCAATCAGATATAGAATCTAAGGGTACAATATTAATTGGGACAGTAGAAGGGGATATTCACGATATTGGTAAGAGTTTAGTAGTCTCATTATTGCAGGGTCAAGGTTTTGATATTGTCGATTTAGGATCAGATGTCCCACCTAAAGAATTTCTTCGAAAAGCAAAAGAAATACATCCCAATATTATAGGTTTGAGTGGATTAATGACGATGAGCATTTCTAAAATGATAGAAACAGTAAATTTACTTAAGAATGAAAATATCAAGTCTCCAATAATTCTTGGTGGTGGAATTTTATCTAAAGAATCTTGTGAAATGATAGGAGCAGATGATTTCGCTAAAGATGGATGGGAAGGAGTTAAAAAAATAAATAATTTAATTAGAATCTAAGAGGTAAAAAAAATGGGTAAAGATTGGGTTGCTTCTGTAAACAGAATATTTAAAACGATAGGAGGATCAAAAAGAATTGACAAAGTTCCATTTTTAGCATTCGCAGGGGAACAAATGATTTGTAGAATAACTGGAAAAACCGTGAAAGAATTATATAGTTCTGCAAAAGTTTATGCAAATGCTATTATAACAACATTTGAGTTTTTAAATACGGATTCTATAAATGTTCCAAGTGCCTACGCAGGACCTAGCGAAGGTATAGCATTTGCTGAAGCAAATAATAAATTAGATGCAATTAAATGGTTTGATTATCAACCTCCCATGTGCAAACAAGGAGAAATATGTAA
>JBHLLE010000125.1:0-8153 GCA_048885945.1 Candidatus Hermodarchaeota archaeon
AGTATTGTTTTAAAAATTTAGCATGAGATTTCTTAAGTAATTTTCTTTTAAGCTTTCTAAAGTACTCGTTAAATCATTTTGGAATTATAACACTCAACTTTAAATAGATTGTGATTAGATTACTTTATAATTATAAATCATAAGGTATTTAATTAAATTATTTTTATTTGGGTAAAAATACATGAAGAAAGACATATTTACCTTTATCGTTGGCGGTAAAGCGGGAGAAGGCGTTAAAAAAGCTGGTTCAGTAGCATCCAAATTATTTGTAAATAATGGATGTTATATTTTTCAAATGGACGATTATATGAGTCTGATTAGAGGAGGTCATAATTTTTCTGTGGTAAGTACATCAAATAGGAGGGTTAACAGCCATTATATGAAAGCAGATTTAATCGTAAATTTTGATAAAAGAAGCTACGATAATCATAAAAACAATCTTTCTAAAGAGGGCTTACTTGTATATAATCAAGACGAAAAAGGAGATATGGAAGGATATGGAGTTCCTTTGACCAGCGAAGCTAAAGACTATCCAAATCCCCATTTAATGGTAGGTGTAGGAGCAATAGCTATTTTAGCAGCTTGTATGGATTTAAAAAAAGAAGATTTAAAGATACTTATTGAGAACGAATATAAAAGAGGAATTGAAGATAATGTCTCTTACGCAAATAAAATTTACGATATCGTGTATCAAGATCTTGCAGGTAAGTTTGAACTGCTCCAAGGTGATAAAAAAAGGTCTATGTTAACTGGTAATGAGGCGATATCATTGGGAGCGATCGCAGGGGGGCTAGATACGTATTATGGGTATCCAATGACGCCTGCTTCTTCAATTCTACACTTTCTAGCAAAACAATCGGAAAATTTTGGCATTAGCGTGGTCCATGCAGAAAGCGAAATTGCGGTAATTAATATGGCAATTGGTTCGTCGTTTGCGGGGGCTAGATCAATAGTTGGTACTAGTGGAGGGGGATTTGCTCTAATGGTCGAGGGTTTTTCGTTAGCTGGTATGGCAGAAGTACCAGTTTTAGTGATACTATCCATGAGACCTGGACCTGCTACAGGAGTCCCTACATATACAGAGCAAGCAGATCTGAACTTCGCTTTAAGTGCGGGTCACGGTGATTTCTTACGCATTGTATCTTCTCCAGCAACCGTAGAAGAAGCGTTTTATTTAACTGCAGAGATGTTAAATCTTGTCTGGAAATTTCAAACTCCCGGGATATTATTGACTGAAAAACATTTATCAGAAAGTAGTACAACCATTGATTTAGATTTAGAGAATATATGCTGGGCAGAACCAAAAATGCATGAAAACGGACCTTATAAAAGATATCTTGATACTACTGACGGGATTTCTCCTATGTTGTTTCCTCCTTCTAAAGAGACCATAAAATGGAATAGCTATGAACACGACGAGTTTGGAATAACTACCGAAGATGCAAAAATAGTAACTAAAATGCACGATAAACGAAACAAGAAATCTAAAGCGTTAATCGAACATTTAAAAACTTTAAAGACGGTTAATGTATTTGAAAATGGAGAACCTTTAATCTTCACTTACGGTTCAACCACAATGAGCACATTAGAAGCTCTTACATATGGAGAAATCAAAGCAACAGTTATACAACCTATTTATTTAAATCCTTTACCCAATTGGATTTTAAAAAAATATCAAAATAAACCATCGATCGTAGTTGAAATGAGCTCGACAGGTCAATTTGCTAACTTACTAAAAGAGAAATTAGGTATTTCTATTAAATCTGAGATAAGAAGATACGATGGAAGACCTTTTGATCCGATTGAATTATCAAATAAGATTAAGGAGGTGCTCTAAAAACATGTCTGAGTTGCAAACTAATGCTGAAATTACGTGGTGTCCTGGATGTGGAAATTTTGCCATATTAAGCGCTTTTAAAAAGGCAATTCTAAAATTAGAAGAAAAAGGAATAAGTAAGGAAAATATTGCAATTTCTGCGGGAATAGGATGTCATGCGAAAATTTTTGATTATCTTAACTTAAATGGTGTTTATTCTTTACACGGAAGAGATATTGCTACGATTCAAGGCGTTAAAATAGCAAACCCAAATCTAAAAGTGATAACTTTTTCAGGAGATGGAAATGGTATGGGTGAAGGACTAGCTCATACGCTTTTTGCTGCTAAAAGAAATCAGGATATGACATTAATCCTTCACAATAACAGCGTATACGCGTTAACCACTGGTCAATTCACCCCTCTAACAGAAAAAGGGTGGCATGGGCCATCCACTCCAAGAGGAAGTTTCGAAATTCCATTTAATCCACTATCGCTTTTAATAGAAGCAGGTGCGACATTTGTAGCACGAGCTTTTTCTGGTGAAATCAATCATCTCACTGACATAATAGTACAAGCAATATTACACGAAGGATTTTCTTTCGTAGAAGTATTACAACCCGCAATTCCTTATCACGCGTGGAAAGAATATAGAGAAAAAGTAGAATTTCTTGAAAAGGAGCTTGAAACCTTTGAGGAAGCAATTATGACCGCAAGAAAAAAGCATAAATTTACTTTAGGTGTTTTTTATAAAACTCAAAGACCAGTCTTTCATAAAGAATTGTATAAAGAACATAATCCCGTTGTAAATAGGATGCCACAAGAACTAAGACTGAATAAAATTAGAGATCAATTAAAAACAGAATGATTAATTAATTCAAAAATTTAAAATATAATAAAAAAAAACCTTAAAAAAATTAAAATCTCTTTTTTCCTAAGCTTTTTCGACTACTTTTTGTAATGGTTTTATCATTTCTTTAGACATTCGATTATCTTTTTCCATTGCTTTCCTAAATCCTTTCATCTTAAAAAGAGCCCTTAATATACGGGAACCAAATGTTTTTTTAGGAAAATCGTAAAATCCATGTTTTTTATAAAATTTATGGTCAGCGTGGAAAACAGCACGCATAGTTTTATATATATCATCTCTAAAAAGTTTTTGTCCCCCAATTTCGAGAAATATGGGTGGTCTACTGAATTCACTTTTAGATAATCTTATCAGTTTTTCGGCTAGATTATACAACAAGGCGTCAATTTCTTTGGAGTCTCCAAATTCGTCTGTAACTATATCTACAACATTACTTCCTTGCATAGATAATTCTGAATGAAATATTTGTTTAAGATTAGGAATCTGAGCAATAGGTCCAGATATGATTAAACCAATTTGTTTTCCTATAAGAGTGGGAACATGTCCATTAAAGAAACTTCTATCAAAAATCATTTTCCATCTGGATGATATATATCTATCTTTAATAGTTCCCACAAAAACTAAAATATCGGCTGCCATCATTTTATTTTTCCAAAACCCAATAAACTCATCCTTATCTTGATATACACATTTATTTTCATACGCGCAACGACAACACCCTAAACAGCCTCCTAAAATATTAAGGTCGTTAATGTCGATTAATTCCGGAGTTTCTGTGAAATATTCTTTAAACCTATTGATCATTTTTCCTTGATTTTCGTTTGGATCGGTGGAATCAGTTATTATCAGCAATTTTTTATTATTGATCTTTAGCTTTTCGTATTTTAAATCACTAGGTCTATATTCAAAGTTTCGGTTTACGATACTTGGATATTGTTTTGAAGTAGGGAGATTATTTTCCATCGTATAGAAATAATTTTCAGCAAATAATTCTAATTGTGCTCTTCTTTCTTTATCTAATAAATCATCCATATGTGCTGAATAAAATCCTACATATTTCATGTTTAAATCGTCACAGATAGAATGAATATAGTTAACAGCAGTATGATCAAAAAAGTGGATGGAAGTTGCTATAATTGCTGCATATTTGTAGTGGAAATTAGTCTCTGTTTTTTTCTCAAATAAGAGCTCAATAAATCGCTTATATTGAGAACATACTAACATGTAATATAAGGGAAATCCCCAAATTATGCCATCTGAATTGTTCACATCATCCATTATTTTTTGAAAAAGTTTCTCGTCTTTCTCTAATGCTTTTATCCTTTGGGCTACATTTATTATTTTATACTCGTGCTGTGGAAATTTTTTTTTTATATAATGGACATATTGCATCGTTACGCTTAAATCTCCTTTTGGACTTCCATTTAATATAACAATTTTCACTATTTTTCCCTTCAAATGAATAATTTTTAAAAATGAATTTTAATATGATTATATTTTTTAGTTTTTTAAAAGGAAGTCTAACCTATAAAATATTGTAAAAAGATAATATAACTCCTAAAATCTTTTTTAAAATTTTAAAAAAAAATTAATCAACCCAATTATATATTCTTCTATTACCTGCTGGAGTTCCTCTAACTTCGACATTTCTAATTACTCTAAACCATCCATGCAATTTTAAAGTATGATGCTCTACATGGCAAATCTTTCCAGTAACAAATATGTCATTTCGAATATTTAATATTTTGTCTGCAATATGAAGATTTCCACCATTTCTGTCAATTGGTGCTTTTTTCTCGATGAAATTGTTATTTTCTTCAATAAGATTTAATTCTTCAGAACTTGCTGGGATAAAAAACCATTCACCTTGTCTTTTAATTCGACTTGTCTTTTTTTCTTTTTTTACCACTAAATTTGGTTTTAATGCTTTATGAGCGTCTTTAACACTATTAATAGGCCCGAAATTTGTTGGAAGTTCCGAGATAAATAGGTGAGATTCATCCATACCCATTAGATATTTTCGAAGAAAATCAGGAGTGCTTTGAAGTTCTTCTTTGAATTTTCTTTCCTTAAAATTCCAAACTCTTACAATATACTCCCGATATGGTTCATGTACAGATAAAATTACTTGTTGATGCTTTGGATCAGCATCAATAACTCTAATATCATTTTCTTCGTTCCCAAGGAACATTCTAAAATATTCCTTTCTATTCTTCTTTCCTTTAATATCAATACTCATTTGGAAAATATCCGTATTATTAACAGAAAGACTATTACTACTAATTGGATCTTTTTCAACTACTACTGGAACTCCTGCTTTTTGAAACCATTTTTTTATATCTTGCATAATATTGCGAACTTTTTATAATGATCTTATTATAATATTTTTTCTTTTTTAGATATCTCTTATGAATTAATATATCCTTATTAATATTTAAATCTAACGGATCAGAACACTATTCTAGTATACTATAGAGCACTTATCCTAATCTAAACTAAATTAAATAGACGATTGCATGAGCTAGCTCGAGGAATATCATTAACTATTTAATGACATTAAAATAAAGCTAGAAGGTCCTACCTAAGATAAAATTAAAAAACTATCTATTCAGAAATTTAACTCTCTAAAATTAGAATGTCTTCTTACATCTTGTAAACCAACTGATCCGCAGTAGCTTCAATGGCTACAATATATCTAGCATTTCAGTTTGGATCTAAGAATCTTGATTTTCATGGAAGCCTCATATGAATTTTTACCAAATTTCATTATACTGTTATAAAAATTCCGTTTATTTTCTTTTACAATTAATTCTTCCATTTTTCATCATCTTTTAAAAAAAATAGCTATTATTAGATAAGATTAATTACAGATATTTAAATTATACGGTCGAAATATAGAGAATTTCAAATTATTCCCATAAAAATGGGAAAAGATAAAATAATTTTTAGGATTTTTTTAAAATCTATTAGTATACTTTTCAAACCATTCGTGAAAGATATTATGTCTTTTAATTTCCTCCCAATCGTAGTTTTTTCCGACTATCAACAGATTTCTTAACGATTTTATTAAGTCACTAAAAAAAATCTCGTCCATAATCTCGTATTCAGTAATATTCTCGTAATTATCTACGATTCCAAATTTATAATCGTTAAAATCTATATTTTCAGATACGAAATATTCGTTTTCTTTTATACAAAAATTCAATTCGTCTTCAATTAATTCTCTGAAAGAAGTAACATTATCGTTCTTGAATTCTCCCGAAAAGCTAATATTAATAAAACCATAAAGATATCCTCGATTATTATCTACACACCTTACGTGTTCCTCTGATTTTTCAAGAAAAAAATATTCTATTGTTGCGTCTGGTTCTACATAATTTTCAAAAATTTGGTCTTTATCCGTCATAAATCTAAAAGATTAATTTATTATTTAAAAATATATTAAATTTTCCAATTTTTTTTTAAAGGTAAGGTATTACACAAATAAAAGTAAAAGTTTCATTTCCATTATTTATTATTTTATGTGGTTCGTTAGATGGAATATATACTACATCATCTTTATTAACTTTAAACTCATTTCCCTTATTATCCAAAAACAACGCACTTCCTTCTAATACATACACGTGATGATCTTCTTCGTGGTCGTGTAATCCTACTTCACCACCAGGTTTGATTTCAAATCTACGAGTTGCAAACCTTGTAGGAGCATCATCTTTAGTAATAAGCCATCTTATCGTTGTTTTAATGGAATTTGCTTTAGTAACAATTTCTTCTTTTACTTTAGAATAATGCTTTACGATCATAAATAATGTTATTGATGATTAAAATTAATAATTTATTTAATTTTAGAAAGAAATAAAAATGTAAAAAGAATTTTAATAAAAATCGAATTCTAAATTCCTTCTTATTCCAAAGCAATACGCCCTATAGCTCTAAATGGCAAAGCTTTATTGAATTCATCAAAATCGAAGATTCTTCTACCATCTATTACGTTTGGAGTTTTCATATGTTTTTTAAAATCATCAGGTTTTAGCGATTTAAATTCGTCCCATTCTGTTATGAGAAATGCACATTCAGAATTCTTTAAAGCATCCTCGATGGAGTCGGCATATTTAATTTTATCCCCTAATTCAATTTCAGCAGTTTCATTTGCTTTGGGGTCGTATCCAATTATATCTTTGATACCTCGTTTAATTAATTCATTTACAACCCTAATACTTGCAGCTTCTCTCATGTCGTCAGTACCGGGTTTAAACGAAAGTCCTAATAATGTTACTTTTTTTCCCGTTAATTTACCCGCCAAGTCTTCTGCCATATCAACAATATGTATTGCCTGATCGTCATTTATATCAAGAACTGCTTCTAATAACCTTGAGGTATAACCTTTAGATTTTGACCACGCTTTGATCGCATTTACATCTTTATGAAAACAAGAACCTCCGAATCCTACACCTGCATTCAAGAATTTTGATTTAATTCTGTAATCCAAACCAACTCCTTTCATAACTTGAGCTACATCTACATTAGGGACTAATTCTGCAAAATTTGCAAACTCGTTCGCGTAAGAAATCTTAGTTGATAGTAGACAATTATTTCCATATTTAACTAATTCTGCGCTTTCCAAATTCATACGCAAAATTGGGCAGTTTTTTAGATGATCTCCATAGAAATATTCGTAAAATTCTTGAAGCATTGAACCACTTTTCTCATCGAACTCTCCAATTACGATTCTATCTGGTTTTAGAGTATCCTCAATTGATCGACCTTCTGCTAGGAATTCTGGCTGCATGCATAGTCCGAAGTCCTTTCCAGGCTGTTTTCCTGAGACTTCTGTGATTATTTTTCCTACCATATTCCTAGTAGTTCCAGGAACCACAGTTGACCTTACCACTACAAGATGGTATTTGTCTTTGTTCTTTAATGCTTCTCCTATTTCTCGTGCTGTACTTTCAATAAATCCTAAATTAATACTTTTATCTTCTCGCATAGGAGTCCCCTGAGTAATCATCGAAATATCTGTATTCAAAGTTGCTTCTACTGGATCGAGTAAGCATTGTAATAATTCGGGCTTTTTAGTCTTTATCTCGTCCATAATTTCTTGTAAATTTGCTTCGTAAAACGGAGCTTTACCATCATTTATCATCTTGGCTTTTTTTTCGTTATGGGTGGATGCAAGCACTTTAATATCTTTTTGTGCGAAACATGCCGCTGAACAAAGTCCAATGAAACCAGTTCCTAAAATCGAAACACTATATTTGTAAACCATTATTTATTTCATTTTCTGTTAATTCTAATAAAAAGTAAAATAAAGAATTCCAATTAAACCTTTCATTGTTGCAAATAATTAAAATATATAGTAATCCATTTGTTAAAAAACAAAATTCGAATAACATTACTTTTAAAGAATTTAAGAAAAAAAAAATATAAGAGTCGTGTTAAAATAAAGAATTTTTTATTTATGATTGAATCTTT
>JBHLLE010000126.1:0-8149 GCA_048885945.1 Candidatus Hermodarchaeota archaeon
GACTTTTTAAATTACAACCAAAATAATAATACGGATCTGATCCCCCTCCCCATAAATCTTCTCCATTTATAAGTAAATAGTAATTACTATTTTGAAGAATCAATGGAGACGATCCAGAAAAATTTTGATAATACCATCCTAAATTATTTGATATGTTAAGTGGTTGTGGTGTTATATATTCCGTGGTATTTGGTTTATGATTACTCTCCTCAAAACCTCTTAATTCTACTTCTACGATTTCCGTTGCTTCAATTGTTTTGAATCCATAAATATAAACGCCATATACTTCAGTAGGTTCCGAAAAGTTTATTTGCTGTCCAAAACGAATAACATAGTCTAATAAATTATCGTAATATAGTGCTTTGAACGAACTCACAGAAATATTTTCTTCAATCGTTCTTAATTGACGATATTGTTTTAAATCCGTAAAATTTACTTGAATATCTGTTATATTCCACGTTAGATCTAGCAATTTAATTTGTATTGATTTTGTGTCGTTGATTATACCAGATACATTAGAATATTTGATTTCAGTTGCTGTTTTTAACAAAGATTTTTCTTGTTGTGTACTCAATTTATTAGTTTGATAATTAAATTGTATTATATTAAGAATTATTAAGTTGATGAATAAAGTTAAAATTAGGAATTTTAACCTTTTTTTCTTTTTCATAAGTTCTCCCTTAGCACTGCTAAAGGTATAATAGGCTTAAAATATTTAATTTTAACTTATAATTAATTAATTATATTGAGCTTCTTTTTCCCATTTTAGTAATTTTTCTTTTAACATAGATTTAATGTCATCTACTATAGGTGTCTTTATCATCCTTAGTTTACTTATCCATTGTCTCATATCTTTTAAAGCTATTGAATAACCTTTAGTTTCAAGAATGATGTCCATAATAGTTTGTAATTTAGTACTAATATCAGTTCCCGTAAGATCGTTTAAATTTTGATTAATTTCTAAGAATATTTCGGATACATTTTGACTTTTTGATGTCTCTTCTAAAGTTTCCTCTTCAGCTTGTTCTAATTCTGCTAAAGCGGGACTAAAATATTCTTCTTCGATAGGTTCATCGACTTGTAAATTAGCATCTGTTTGTATCTCTTGTGTTCCTAATGTTTCTTGCTGAATAACTTCTCTTGAGAGGGTTGTAGAGAGAAGTTCGTTTTTCCAACTAGTAAAATCTTCGCGCAATTTTTCTTTAAACGGTTCTTGTAAATTTTCATCAACTTCACTCAAATTTTTTTTCCATTCTAAAATGTTTGAAAAACCTTGAAAATTTAAAATCATTTCAATCATATTTCCAATCTGTTCTGAAATGTCTCTTCCTTTAAGATTATCTAACTTTTCTAAGAATAATTCAAACATACTTGTTAGATTTTCAGTGTTTTCTGGAGTAACTCCTTTCTTTATATTAGCGATTGTCATATCTATTTCAGATTCTATAATTGTTGGAGAAGTCAATTCAGGAGGTACATTCAATTCTATCTTAGAAAATTTTTCGTTAAAATCAATAATTTTATTAATAACCTGTTGTTTCGTCTTGACATCTATTATTGAATTCATAGATTTTAATTGACTTATCAATATTTTAAGTTCCAACACGTCTAAAGAAATTCCTTTCATTTCAAAAGCAAGATCAAGAACTTCTTGCAATGTTTTGCTGATTTTTTTTCCTTTTATTTCATTTATATTTTCTATTATGTAATTAAATCCGTTTGAGATTTGCATTTCCGCTGTTGGCTTAGCATTATCAATTTTTTCTAAAATCACTGGCATTAACGCATTTATTATAGGTTTATGAACTGTTCCAAATCCAATAACATTTTTAAGTGGATTCATTTTATCTTCTTGGTAAATCCCTATTATTAAATGCGTATCATCACCTAAAAGACCGATAAAATCTTTATTTTTCAATTTTTCATATTTTATGTTATCATTTTTAATAATAGAATTTACAAGCTCACTTTCGTGAGAATCTGAGGCTATTATTTTAATATTTAGGTTTTCTGAATATTTTTTTAAGGGCTTTAAAGGCACAAAACCATTTACTTCAGGGATTATCATCAGAATTTCCCTTTTCGAATTTTTTAATAAATTGAGGATTTCTTCGTTAAGTTTAGCTTTATTATTTATTGTCCAAAATTTATCCACCGTTAAGTTAAAATATTCTTTATAGTTTTCAAAAAATCCTTGAAAAAATTGTTCTAAAACTACAATATTCTTAGAAGCTGTTTTGGATGTTTTATTGTATAGGTCAATTATTTCATTATTGAGCGATTTTTGCAAAGACTGTAAATCTAAGTTAAGATTATTTTTCTTTAAAAGAAGAGCTTTATGAAACTTATCGATTTCATTTTTAAACATGTTTAATATTCCTAAATACACTGATTTTTGCTCAAATCGATCTTTTGCTATATCGAATTTTTCTTTAACAAGGTTTCTTATTTCTTCAAATTCTTCGGTAATAATGTTGCCTAATTCTTCAGACTTTTCATGAATACCTAAAGCAAGAGTGTCTTTGATTTCGTCCTTTAACGAACTCCATTGCTGGTTTGTAATACCCACATTTTTTAATTTCTCTTGAAAATCTGCTTTCATTTGAAGAAGAATTATAACTATTGAAGCTAATTCAGAGTTAATTATGTTTTTTAATTCATCTTCGTATTTTTTTAAAAAATCAGGAGCCTTCTTTTTTCCCTCAATTTGATCTAGGAGCTCGTCCAATTCCTTTTTGATAGTTTTAATATCTTTATTAACATCGTTTTGTAGCACTTGAAAATCCTTGTAAATCTTTTCTAATTCAACCTTACTTTGTTTATTGAACACTTTTTCTATAATTACTTCAATTTTATTAGTCGAACCATCTTGGATTACGACTTCATTTTTGATTTGATCAATTAAGCTATTTATTGTAAAAAAAGGAGGAATTGCTAAAAAATGTCCCAGAATGGAAGAATCTTTAGGTTGAATTTTTATTAATAATTTAGATTGAAAAAGTAAGTTTATAAGCTCTATCAATTTTTTTTGAGAAATCTTTGGGTTTAAAATTTGAATTTCGTTTAAAGTTAATAGATTTTTCCCATATAAATTAAGATAAAAAGAAATTGCCTCATCTGATAATTCAAACGATTTTAAAAGGTTTTGCATCTATATTCACTGCACTTTTTTTATGATATTTTCCTCATGAAATAAATCTAAATATTAAATAAAGTACAGATTTTTTAATTTACTTTAAAATTATCAAGTAATTGTACTAAAAAATTAATTTTTTATAATTTATCATTCATAGTCTATAGTTAAAATTTTCAACTAAGGTTGCCATACCAGTTCCACCACCCGCACATTGAGTGCAAATAGCTCGCTTTTTGTTGTTTCGGTTCAATTCATAAAGAGCTGTTAATATTAAGCGAGCTCCTGTCATACCAGGAGGATGTCCGATAGCTATTGCGCCTCCATTTACATTGAACTTATCTTCGTTAATTTCTAAAGCTCTAATGCAAAACAATACTTGCTGTGCTTGAGCTTCATTGATTTCAAAAATATCGATGTCTGATAACTTTAAATTATTTTTCTTTAATAAGTTTCTAATAGCAGGTATAGGTCCTAAACCCATAAGGTGAGGTTCCACATTCCCATCTGCAGAATTGATCCAATATCCAATTGGATTAAGTTCTAATTCTTCTGCTTTATCCTTAGACATTAAAATTAAGGCTGCTGCACCATCGTTTAGGTTTGGTGTATTACCTGCGGTGACAAATCCTCCTTCTCTAAAAACAGGTTTTAAATTATTGAGTTTATTAATTGTAATGTCTGGGCGTGGACTTTCGTCTTCAGAGAAAACAACTTCTTTTCCTTTAACCTTTATTCTTACAGGAGCTATTTCTTTAAAAAATCTTTCTTGCTTTGCTCTCTGATATTTTTTTTGACTATTTAACGCAAATTGATTTATATCCTCAAAATTTAATTTAATTTTAGGGAGATTATATCGTTTGCATATTTGATCCGTATTTTCAATAATGTTTTCAGCTGTTTCTCCCACATGTTTGTATCCCCCATATACATCATAAGTATCAGTAAAGCCATCATAGAACAACGCATCGACTAATTCAGACGCTCCTAATCGATATCCCCATCTTGCATCCATTAACATGTAGGGACATTGACTATTACTTTCCATTCCTCCAGCTAATATAATGTCATTTTGACCAATAGCGATTCGATGAGCAGCAATTTCTATTGCTTTCATTCCTGATGAACATACATTATTCACTGTTAGAGCTCCCGAAGTGTGCGAAATTCCTGCTTTTAAAGAGGCAATTCGGGCAGGATTATTACCCATTCCTTCCTGGTGAATCGCTCCCATTATAACATCTTCGACCATATCTGAAAGAATATTTGAACGCTCAATAGCAGCTTTTATTGCAAACGATGCTAAATCCACAGCACTAATTTTTTTAAAAATTCCACCAAATTTACCAATAGGTGTCCGAGCACCATTAACTATTACAACTTCTCTCACATTAAATCACAGCTGAAATAAATAGATCTTGGAAAATACAATAATTAGTATGTTAACCTATTGTATTTTAACCTTTTAAATCTAAAAAGATAAAAAAAGATTTAGAAATAGAAATTTCTATTTAGGGGTAAAACCTTTTTTCTTGCATTTTTAGTGAAAATGAAAAAAATCAATTTTAATTTATGCAATAAGTCAATAAATTTTTAAAATATAATTAATATTCAGTATTAATATGAATATTTATTCATAACTCTAATTTATTCAAAAAATAAAATTTGTGAGAAACAAAATGCCAAGTTTTGAAGAAACTTATGATGCTATAAAAGCTGATTGGGCAGCTGGAGAAAAGAATTTTAATATCGAATGTGAGATGCTCTCTGAGGGTATGCAAGTCATGTGTACCATGGGTAATCCCGCAGGAGACGATTTTAAGTTATTAATTGACGCTCCTGGTGGTTTAAGTGGTTCAAACAAAGGTCCATCCCCTTTATTAGTGATTTTATCTTCTATAGGGGCTTGTATTATCGCCGTAACTAAGTTTTGGGCAAGAATCATGGATATTAAAATCGAAGAGTTGAAAGTCTTTTCTCGAGGGCATATCAATTTAGGTGCAATTTTCGGAATTGACGATGCTAAATTACCGGGATACGACAAACTTGAACCCGTAATTAGAATTAAAGCAGACGCTCCAGAAGAGAAAGTTAACGAACTAATGGATAAAGTGTTTACTCATTGTCCAGTTATTACTAATTTTGGTGGAGCTTCTAAGATCGTACCAAAAGTTCAAATTAGAAAATAAAATCATCTTAAATTTTTTATATTTTTTTATTTTTTATTCTATTCGTTATTCTATCTAAAATTATACTGATATTTTATTTCATATTTAAGTATATATAGAATTATAACGAAAATATCAACTAAAGGAAAAATTAAAATTTGGAACGAATATGGATTTAACTCCTTTTGAACTATATTTTATTGGACCAGCGAACATTGTATTTGTTGTAATTTCACTTATCGTTAGTATCAAGCTAATTTTAAAATATTTCAAATTAAAAAAAAAAGACCTATTATATACTGGAATTACTTGGTTTGGAATAATATTACCCTGGTTCGCAACGTCATTGAGCTTCGTTTACACTATCACGACAGGAGAATTAATTTCGTATACAAGTTATATACTTATCGCAATCCCATTTCTACCAATTGCTGTATTTTTTTGGCTTATTACTTTCACTGACTTGGTTGCTGTAGATAAAAAGAAAGTTATTTTAGGATTATTTTCAATTTATGGGATAATTTTTGAAATAATGTTTTTTTATCTTCTTTTTACTCAACCAAATCAGCTTGGGGAGATGGTACCTCCTTTTAGACCTAAATACGCGATTTTTATTCAAGTAAATTTAGTAATATTAATCGTATTTGCTTTTACAACTGCGGTAATATTTTCAATTTACGCCATGAGAAGTTCTAATCCAGAAGTCGTATTAAAAGGAAAATTTCTTTTATATGCTTTCGTAGTTTTTTTTACAGTGGCAATCTTAGAAACAATTATAACCCCCGATGTTATTACGATTATAAAACGGATTTTTATGATTTCTAGCGCAATTGCGTTCTATTTCGGGTTCTATTTACCTAATTGGTTAAAGGACCGGATACTAGAAAAAGAATAAATCTAAAAATTTTAATTTAACAAACTTCCTTTATTTAGAAAATATTAACGAAAAAACTAAACAAAAATAAAAAATAAAGATAAATTTTTTTAGATTACTGGTTGAAACACTTTTTTATTGATGAGTTCTAAGATAGTTTCAGCTCTATGAGGATTAAAATCTTTTTGAGAAGTCATTAAGTTAGAGACGTAGAAATATTTAGAACTTTTTTGTTTCATAACATCTAAAGCCTGATTGACTAGTATTTTCTCGTTTCTATCAAGCTTCGTATCTTTTGAGTAAGCGACTTTTAACGGATAGATAAGGGAAAGGTTCAAGTGTTTTTCCAGTAGATTTCTGATTCCTTCAAATTGAGTTATTTCACCATCGAAATTTTTGATGAGTTTGCTATACCTAGTATCAATATCTATTGCTAATTGATCCAAGGACTCCACAAAATCTTTAGAGGCAGGTTCTTCTAAAATATTGACAATCCTGAAATCTTTATATTCAGACATCAGAACTTTAGATTTCTGATATTCCAGTTTTATTGTTTGAGAGGACTCCTCCGAACCGGAAAATTCAAGTCCAAAAGCTTTAATTGCATCGAGAAAACCTGACACGAGATTAAGATCCATTTTCTTACCACCAATGATTTGCTCGTAGATGTTTAATCCCGAATTTTTTTCTTTAACGAAAACGTAATTAAGATTCAGTACATCCATATATTTATTAAATATTGTTTCCCGATATCTTCGTTTTTTAGCTTTTACTTTTTTTACCGCCTGATAAGAACCTAAAGCTGAAGCGATACCGATTATAGTGAATGCGATAAATAAATATAAAACTTCAGGTGCTATGCCTGTTATCTTGGTGACATCACCATTACCGTCCCCACCTCCTCCACCAATAGGAGTTGGAACTGTTACTAATTTTTGTAAGGATATTGAATAATTTAAATCATAATATAATTGTATTGATTCATTATTATCTGTAATTGGAATATTAATTTTGTCATCATTATGATAGAAATTAATATTATCTACTGTTAAATTTCCTTCACCTAATATAGCTGGATTTGTGTTATTAATATCATAAAGAATTTCATTAATCTCTGCTTTCATTTCAAGGTCTTCTGGATAATAAGTTCTATTAACTTTTTCGACCAGTTTACATAAATATGGATTTCCAATAGAGACCCACTCAGTAGAGTCCCAATAATACCCGACAAACATGTCATACTCCATATGTCTCTCAAACCTACTATTCCAATGAAATAGAGCGCTGGGAGAATAACCGAAAGAATAAGTTGCACTATAATTATTCTTCATAATACCATTAACATATACATAATATGATTCAATACCTAATTCAGGGGGATTCTCTGAAAAATCTTGATAGTGCCAACCTAATGACTCTGAAATGTTTAATATGTTTAATGTGTAAACTGTTGAATTAACATTTGGGAATGGATCTTGATCACAACCTCTTATCTCAGTAAATAAATAATCACTGGATCCAATAGATTGTTTACAATATAAATATGCTCCATAAACAGTTGTTGGTTCTGTACAATTAAACTGAGTTGCTAAACTATAATTTGTGTAGTAAGGATAACTACTACTAGCAAAGATATTCTTATATGCAATTCCTGCCATGTTATCATTGATAGCTCTTACCCGACGATGCAACTTAATATTTGTAAAATTTATATTTATATTAGTAATATTCCAACTGTTATCCGGTAAATCAATTTCTAAATAAGTAGCATCTTCTTTAGTACCATTAATTTCTTGATATTCTAATCGAGTAGCTGATGTTTTTAGTGAAAAGTCTTCTTGTTGAGTGTTTAAAGAATTATCTTGAAGACTAAATTGATCAATATAAATAAGTGATGATAATTGGAATAATAGAATAAATAATATAGATGTGAATAGCTTATTTTTTTTCATAAAATCACTAAAATTTTATTTA
>JBHLLE010000127.1:0-8111 GCA_048885945.1 Candidatus Hermodarchaeota archaeon
AGGTGCCATTTTGGTTTCAAATGTAAGAAATCTTTCAGAAATAGAAAATATTGAATTACCAATATTTAAAGTAGAAATATGTGAAATCCTAAAAGATATTATTAGTGATATAAAAGAGAATTATGATAAGAGAATGATTAAAATTAATTTCGAATCTAGGGTTAACAAATACTATGTAAAAGCTAACGAACTTTTATCTAATGTATTTATAAACATTATTGATAATGCTATAAAATATAACAACAGTCAAAATATTGAAATATCAATTGCAATATCTGATAATCTAATTAATAACATTGAATATGTTAAAATAGAGTTTCTTGATAATGGATTTGGTATACCAGACGATATGAAAGAAAATGTGTTTCAAAGAGCTTTTAATAAAAAAAATACAGCAGGAATGGGATTAGGGTTATCACTTGTAAAAAAAATTATAGAAAAATATAATGGTCAAATTTGGGTTGAAGATAGAATTCAAGGCGATCGTTCTAAGGGAAGTAATTTTGTGATACTATTACAAGCTGTTAATGAATTCCTTGACTGATTCTTTTGAAAGAATTCAATAATAAGATCTTTAATAATATAAATTAACTATATCGTTTGGGAAGAAAAAGATGTTAAATAATAAGGCGAATATATTTTATAAAAGAAAAAATTATAAGAAAATTAACATTTTTAACGATTATGGGAAATATGGATATATATCTACAACCTTCTAAATTCTTTGATTTTAATAAAACTAAAGTTAAAGAAAAGGCTCTGGCCATCACAAACGGCTTTACATCTGACAAGGAAAAAGCCATCGTCTTGTTCTATTATGTGCGCGATCAAATCAAATATAATATGGCTTTATTTATACCTAAAATTGAACAAAATTTCATTGCAAGTAAAGTTTTGCGTAAAGGTGAGGGTTTTTGCGTTTCAAAATCAATCTTATTATCAACTTTAGCAAGAGCAGTCGGAATCCCTGCACGAATACATCTTGTAGATTTGATTAATCATTTAGTATCGCAAAAAGTTATCGACTTTATGGGACATAATATCATGTATTATCATGGATACAGCGAATTTTATCTTAGTGGTAAGTGGGTAAAATTAACCCCTTCATTTGATAAAGATACTGCAATAAGAGGGGGTTTTCTTCCTATGGTAGAGTTTGATGGTGAAAATGATGCGGTTTTTCCTAAATATGATCTTGATGGAAAACTTTTTGGAGAATATATTGGAGATAGAGGTGTTCATGCCGATTTGCCTCTTGATGATATCGATAAATTATTTTACGAAAAATACGAAATATATAATAAATATTTAAGTGGTTTTGAAAAATCAGAGAAATATAACAATTTGATTTAAAATATCATTAATTAATAATTTACTATTTAAAAATTAGAGAAAAAAATTAACGATTATAAGTTTAAATATGTCAGAATTTAAACAGTATTTAGAACCGACTGAATTTTTAGATTTTCATAGAAAAAGGGTATCGCAAAAAGCCTTTGAAATTATAAATAATACAAATTCCGAATCAGAGAAGGTTAAAGTACTTTTTTACTGGGTAAGAGATAAAATCAAATATAATATGTACGCATATTACCCTAAAATAAAAGCGAATCTAAAAGCTTCAGTAACTTTAAGGAGAGGAACTGGGTTTTGTATGTCAAAAGCAGTTTTATTATCTACATTAGCTCGTGCTGTGGGTATTCCAGCGCGGATTCGAATGGTTGATATAGTAAATCATAAAATTTCTCAAAAAGTAATTGATTTGATGGGTACTAATGTGTTTCATTGTCATGGAATTAGTGAGATATACATGAATGAAATTGGAAAATGGGTTAAATTAACGCCAGTTTTTGATAAAAATACTGCTTTAAAAGCAGGATTTATTCCACTTATTGAATTTAATGGAAAGCATGATGCTTTATTTGCCTCTCAGGATAATGAAGGAAAATCTTTTGTGGAATACGTAAAAGACTATGGTACATATTCAGATTTACCCCTTGAACAAATTGACGAGATATTTTCAAAAAAATATCAAAGATGGTATAATAATCCTACTTTTACTTAAAATGAGAGAATATAATAAAAAATATTAGATTCTAATTGAATAAGAATATTCAATTTTAGAAAATCTAGTATGAACAATTTAAGGAAATATATATCATATTTTATTTTGTATCTTTTTAATCCTATGTTCTATTTTCTGTAATTCCCTTTTATCTCTATCTTCATTTTCTTTATCCAATAAAATATCTCTGATTTGAAATAAATATTTTAGTGCAATTACATAATTTTTCTTTTTTTCTGATTTATTTGCTTGCTCAATTGCATATTTTATATCAATTTCTTTATTAAGTTTTTCAGTTTCTAAAATTTTAAACGATATTTTCCCTATATACATTTTTAAATTAAATTCTTTAGCATAATTGAGGGCCTTTTGATATTCATTTAAAGCTTCTTGATATGCAGTATTTTGTTCTGCAATTTCACCTTTCTTTAATAATGAATCAATTTTAACGAAGGCATCATCAAGGCTCATATCCTGACACTCAAAAATTATATCTTCGAAATTTTTTTCTTCCATAATATTTTGAAATATTTTTTCTCTCTGTTCAGTTTTTTGGCTTTCAATTTCTTGGTCTTGCCTTTGAAATGTCATATTTTGCCAATTTATTATTTTTTCTCTTATCATCTGGTAAATATTCCAAAGAATTTCTTCCTTGGATTTAACTCTTAATAATTTGGAAGTATCATCAATAATAGTAGAAATGAAAAAAAATGATTGCTCTTTCAATAAGAGCTTAGCACACTCATATACTGCTTTTTGAACTAAAGAAAGGTTTTCAATTATATTTGGAGGTATCAAAGAGGAGAGTGTAAGTGGATATATCATCGTCATTTCAAAAGTATTAAAAATAAAGTCTTTAACGGGTTCTAATATACTCATTTCACATATATCAACGAAATCTTTTAATTCATTTTCATAATTTTCTTCAAGAATATCAATAAAATTTAAAACCAATTCTCTTAAACTAATGGAAGCTCTTTTTTCAAGAATTAAACATAATCTACAAAGTAAACCATCACATACAAGTACATGAAAGTTCTTGTATTCAAACTCGTATAACTTTTTATCTGGATTTATTTTATCTATTATTGTTAATTCTTTTGAAGAGAAGGCCATATTTGCTTGTATGAACCCTGATAATAATGTAGCATCAATGGGCAAATCACCTACCGCCATATTTAGTGCGGGCAAACCTCCTTTAGTCAGAATAATGATATGTCTTATTGTTGATATGTCTTGGTATTTTCTCCACACTTGAGTATATAATAGATTCTTTCTTTTTTCTTCAGATTGTTGTTCAATTACTTCAAAGATTTTCATTAAAAAATTTGCATCGCTAAATTTCTTTGACAAACAATTGATACATTTATCTGGATAACCAAATTCACAAACATATTTATCAATTCCACAATCAATACCTGCAATTATTTTAAAATATGTCATATAATCACCTTACACCTAAAAAAGCATAGTTTAAATATATATAAAATAGGGATTTAAAAATTCTTTAATCAAAAATTGATATAAAAATCCAGTTATTTATTTTTAATACTTATTTTGTTATTCCTTTGCAAATCCAATTGAAGAGAGTAAAAATAAGAAATATAATTATTAATATCCATACTATATACATCAATAAAAAATATTTTTTAATTACCTTTAGAAAAGTCAAGTTGAGAATAAATGACAGAACCAAAATATTTAACTAAAGATGAGATTGATGAGTTAATAAATAAACCCTTAAAAGAAGAAGAAATATCAAAATGTCGCGAAAATCATCTTTTAACTAATGCTCGAGAACATTGTATCGTAGGAAGTACTGCTCCGGGCTCGGTATCTTTCAGAACCCAAGACGAACGTGAAATTTTAGATTGCACATCCCAAGCATGGGTTTATAATTTAGGACATAATAGTCCAGATATTAGTTACGCATTAAATCTTCAATCTCAAAAAACAACTCATACATGGTCATATTTTCTTACTCCAATTCGAGTTAGGTTTACTAATAAAATCGCTGAAATCGCCCCTGGGCAATTAAAAGGAGGAAGAATAAGTGTTAATAACTCTGGTGGTGGTTGGGCACTAGAATGTGCAATGAGATTAGCAATGATAAATAATAAAAAAGGTAATCAATTTATCGTATTTCGACGAGGATATCACGGATCATCCTTAGTAATGATGGGTGCAACTCAACGTCTGCCTATGAGATTCTCTGGATTTGGGCTTGAACATTGGTTAAGAGTTTTTTATCCTTATTGCTATCGTTGTCCATGGAACTATAAAGAGGGATTTGGTGGAACGCGTGATAAATCTTGTAATTTAGAATGTTTAGAAATGATCCGCGAGCAAATTGAGATGTACGCTTCGGGAACTCTAGTTGGTTGTATTATTGAACCTATGCAAGGTCCTGGAGGTCAAATTCCCGCTCCAATAGACTTTTTAGTAGGCTTAAAAGAGATCTGCAAAAGAAATAAAATATTATTGATTTACGACGAAGCCCAAACGGGTTTTGGACGTACTGGGAAGATGTTTGCGTCAGAATGGTATGAATCAACTTATGGAAAGGACATATCTCCCGATATTATGACCTTAACTAAGGGTGCTGCTGGAGGAGTACCAATTGGAATCACGGTAGCATCTCCTAAACTTCGTATGTTGACTGAATTTGAAGAACATTCTACTTTTTCTTCGCCTCCTTTAGCGATGGCAGCATGTTTAGTAAATATAGAGATTTTACAAAAACACAAGATCCCAGAAAACGCGGATAAACAAGGAAAAAAAATAACTTCGTTTATTAAAGATCTTTCTGATAAGTTCCCTCAAATAGGGGATGTAAGAGGTCCTGGTCTATTTATGGGAGTTGAATTCGTAAAAGATCCTGAAACTCGAGAACCATACAATGAATTATTAGATAAAATGATTCATGTCGGGTGGAAAAATGGTATATTTTTTGGTGAACAAATGCAAATACTATCCACAGCAGGATATTTTATTCAAAACACTTTAAAAATTAAACCACCACTCGTTATAAATGATGACGAAACTCGTAAACTGTGTGAGCTTTTTGAAAAATCCTTAATAGAATCGTTAAAATCTCTGTGAAAACTTTAGTTTTTAATTCTATTTTATTTATATTTATTTAGCATTATTTTTTTAGGAAATTTAATAACGATAATGTATTAAGTAGGAACTATTTATAAAAACCCAAACTATAATAGCTATCTTCATGATCCATTCAATAAGTGGAAGCCAGGTTATAAAAAATATGATAACGATTCCCGTGAGTATAAATCCATAAAAAGAATGAAATTTTGATACTCTATTGTCTTTAAAATAAATATTACTAAATATAATGAACATAATCATAGCACTTAAAAAATAGATAATAGCTACAACACCATGAATTATTATATACATGTGGTTAATAAGAGGAAAAAATCCCATTAACGACAATGCTATACAACTAATAATTGATAACCATACTAAATATTCCTTAAAATTTTTTTTGTTAATATCTTTTTCTACAAAATTTCCAAGGGCTGCATAATGTGGAATTGCTAATAATCCTGAAAAAATTATAAGAAAAGTACCTATTTTTTAGAAACCATTATTCTCATTTCGATGTCCTTATTGTAAAAAGGATTAGACCGGGTACAGATAAAACCAATCCAACTGATTAGAAAATAAAGGTAAAGAAACACTTAGTTATTCTAATTTTTTACCAAAAACTCAGCTCAAATTTTTTTACAGGATCTTGTAGTGATTTATGGAAAATTTCTTCAAAATCCGAAAAAATATCAATTTGCCCTTTCCAGTTTTCTAATTCTTCTTTATAATTTTCAAAAAATGAATCTATAAGAATTTTAAACTCTCTATAGATGTTTTTTTCTTTATATTTTATATCAGAACTCACAATAAATGTGATTTCTTTTCTTCGAGCAAAAGAATAGAGTTTATTTTTTAATTTAAAATTAGTTAATCCATCGTTTAATATTTCTTTAGTTAAATTATTTAATGCTGAGATAAGAGCTCCAAATAATGCGGCATCTACTTTTTCATTAAAAACTCTATTATACAATACAATTCCAGCGTCATCAATTATCCAAATATCTTGTAAAATTTTTCCCAAAGTATTGACCCTTAGTTCAGTAAAAATTCATAATATTCTTGAGTTAATTGTAAAAAAAATCTATAATATAAAATTATATTTTTTTGTATAAAAAGTATATCTAATAAAAAATTATTTCATCATGAAAAATAACTTTCTTTTAAACCTAATTCTCTTAAATGTATTTTAAATTTTCCGAGTTTTCCTCCATAATTTCCTGCAGAAATTTTAACTAGTCCATTCATATCGATTATTCCATTTATAACCTTAAACATCGCTTTTTTAATCGAATCAAGATTAATTCCATTAAAGACTATTTCTGGAATAGATTTAACCCCATCTGGAACTTTATATTCTTCAGGAGATAATCTTTCAATTAATGTTGGACAAAATGGATGATTCGTTGATGGACCTATCTCAGGATACTTAGCATCAGGGGGAACTGGTTTTGACCCTGCTGAACATACGTCAAAAGTCGTACACACATCGTCTAATTCCGCAATTATTTTTACAGCTTCTCGACCAACTTTGATCCCTGAACTTATAGAATCACAAAAAAGCCATAAATTACCTCCCATGACACCCGGAGCGTAAGATAATTCTTCCTCAATTAAAAAATCATATCCCATCATAATTGGTACATTGATGAGTTTTCTATCGTACTTTTCAAAAATCCATTCGTAACCATCACCACAATGACCAACATTATCCATCATGTTAAATTTAGCATCGATATCTTTTGGAAAAAAGTCAAACACGGCGGTAGTAGGGACTACCAGAATTCCTTGCCGCATTCTTCTTCCTAATTGTTCGTAAAATTTAGCGGTAGATTTGCGACCCGTTCCAGTTACCCATAGTTGAACAATCGCTCCTAATCTTCCATCAATCGTTTCTTTTTCGGACAACCATCTTACAATCCCACCCTCAGCGTCTCCAAATACCGTGGATGGTAAAGCTGTAAACGAATTAGCTGCTCTATTTAAAAATTCAGCATCTTGAGCTGTAACCATTAACTGAACACATAGCCCCTCAAATGCTTCGCAATATGTGTCCTCAATATTAGCTACCATATCTATCTGGCTTATAATAATTAAATATATGTTAAAAGAAAATGAGTATAAGCATATTTTTAATTCTTCTTAGTAAACTATTAATAGAAATTTCAATGTTCGAGAAAAAGGTTTATTTTTTACATAATATAATTAATATTGTTTTAATAAATTAAGATTAAATACAAACTTAAAAAACAGTTCATTTTAACAACATAATATTAAAATACGTGGAAAACCCTATATTCTGTGGTGAGTGTAAAAGGTGCCAACTGGAATTTTTTTGTACGAAATAGATAAATCATTTGGACCCAATATCGTAGCTGACTATTATCTCACTCAAGAAAAAGTTACTTCAGAAGTATTAAAGGAATTTGCTGATAAACACTGTAGAAGAGATATTTGTGATGCTACTACAAGTAGAGGAGAATTAAGATATTATTCGAGTGAAATAAATGGTTCAGCAATCAAGAAAGATAATTTATATCTTGGATTTATTATTAAGGAAGATGAAGATTTAGTTGCTTTAAAGAGTGCATTCGAAAAAATAGAAGAGGAAATCGTTCAAAATTTTTCTAAGGATAAACGAAAAATGCAAGACCTTCTGAAAAAAAATTTAAATTCGTTTTTGACCTTATTAGAGAAATTAAAGGAACCAAAAATCATAAAGGAAACAATCAATGAAAAAACAAAGTCAATGCTTGACAATGGAAAACTTCAAGAAGCAAGAGAACTAATTGATTTAGGTGAAAAGATTCCTGATAAATTATCTGAGGAGATAAAGCAAGCGTCAAATTTTCTTCAAAACTCTCAATATAAAAAAGCTGAAAAAAGTTACATTAAGGCAGCTAAATATGCAGAACAAATACAAGAAGATGAAATCGTAGAT
>JBHLLE010000128.1:0-8077 GCA_048885945.1 Candidatus Hermodarchaeota archaeon
AGCAGCAATAGTAACAAATTAGTTTATGAATTTAAGGAAGGAAATAAAGATTTAAAAAATATCCTTGGTGGAAAAGGTGCTAATTTAGCTGAAATGACTAATTTAGGATTGAATATTCCCCCTGGATTTACAATTACGACCAAAGCATGTTTAGATTATTTTGAGAATCCAGAAAAAGTAATGGAGATTATAAAACCTGAAGTTTTGAAGAAATTAAAAGTACTAGAAGAAATGACAGGTAAGCAATTTGGATCTGATAAAAATCCCTTATTAGTTAGTGTAAGATCTGGAGCTCCCATGTCCATGCCAGGGATGATGGATACAGTTTTAAATTTGGGCCTTAACGATAATAGTGTTATTGGATTAGCAACTCAAACAGATAATCCTCGATTTGCCTACGATTCCTACCGAAGATTTATACAAATGTTTGGAGATGTGGTAATGGGAATAGGAGACGAAAAGTTTGAAAGAATATTAAACAAGTATAAAAGAATAATCGGTAGGAATGCTCAAGATACTGATTTACAAGTTAATGATTTACAAAAAGTTATTGCGGATTATAAAGCCTTATACGAAAAAGAAGTTAAAGAAATGTTCCCCCAAGATCCTTATAAACAGCTTTTTCTTGCAATTGAAGCAGTGTTCAAATCGTGGAATAATAAAAGAGCTATTACTTATAGAAAAATAAATGATATCCCTAATTTTGGCACAGCGGTTAATATCCAGACAATGGTATTTGGAAATAAAGGCTTGAATTCAGGAACAGGTGTAGCTTTTTCAAGAGATCCTTCTACGGGAGAGAAAAAAAGATTCGGTGAATACCTCACTAATGCTCAAGGAGAAGATGTAGTTGCAGGTATAAGAACTCCTAAAAAAATTAAAGATCTAAAAAAGGAATTCCCTGATATCTATACTGAACTTATAAATACAATGGAAAAATTAGAGAATCATTATAGAGATATGCAAGATATTGAATTTACCATTGAAAATGGCAAATTGTTTCTTTTACAGACAAGAAACGGAAAAAGAACTCCGTCAGCAGGTGTAAATATAGCTGTTGATATGTATAAGGAAGGATTAATAACAAAAGAAGAAGCTTTAATGAGAAATGATCCTAATAAAATATCAAAATTAATGTTTAAAAGCATTGATGAAAATGCAATTATACGTGTTTTAGCTAAGGGCATTAATGCGTCTCCAGGAGCAGTTTCTGGAATTGCAGTGTTTGACGCAGATAGAGCTGAAGCTTTAGCAAATGAGAATAATCAAGAAATTATATTGGTAAGACCTCAAACCAAACCAGATGATGTACACGGATTATACGCTGCTAGTGGTGTTTTAACTCAATTTGGTGGGAAAACATCACATGCAGCTGTTGTTGCCAGAGGTATGGGAAAGCCTGCTGTTGTAGGCGCGCAAGACATTGAAATAAATGAGGAACTCAATCATTTTACTGTTGGTGATATGATTATTGAAGAAGGAGAATATATAACTATTGATGGTTCAACCGGTCGAGTTATAGAGGGAAAAGTACCTCTTGTTGAACCTGAAATTAAAGGAGAACTTTTAGAATTATTAAAAATGGCTGATGAAGTGAGAAAACTAGGAGTTCGAGCCAACGCTGATACTCCTTTAGATGCCCAAAAAGCTTTAGAATTTGGAGCAGAAGGTATAGGACTTTGTAGAACAGAACATATGTTTATGGCACAAGAAAGGTTACCAGTAGTTCAATCAATGATTATGGCTAGGACTAAAGAAGATCGACAAGATTATTTAAATAAAATATTGCCAATGCAACAAGGGGATTTTTATGAAATATTCAAAATAATGGAAGGAAAACCAGTAACAATTCGTTTATTAGATCCACCACTTCATGAATTTTTACCAGAATTATCTACTGTTCTGCTTGAAAATCAAGAATTAAAGATGACTAATGCTCTTTCTAAGTCATTAATGGATATAAGTCCCCTGGAAAAGGAAATAGCAACAAAAAATAAAGTAATTAATTTAATTAGGTCATTATCAGAAGAAAATCCAATGATGGGCTTACGTGGATGTCGGTTGGGTATTGTTTGGCCAGAAATCATCGAAATGCAAGTAAAAGCTATTTTTGAGGCAGCTTGTCAGCTTAAAAAGGAAGGTATTAATGTTCTTCCCGAAGTAATGATACCTCTTGTTGGTATTCTCTCAGAATTAATTTATGTTAAAAAAGATTTAGTTATGATTGCAAAAGAAATTATAGAAAAACATAAAGTTGACCTAGAATATAAATTTGGTACGATGATAGAAATCCCAAGAGCAGCTCTAACTGCAGATGAAATAGCCACTGAAGCAGAATTCTTCTCTTTTGGAACAAACGATCTAACCCAAATGACCTTTGGATTTTCAAGAGATGATGCAGAAAGTAAATTTTTACCAATTTACTTAAATAAAGAATTATTAAGCGAAAATCCGTTTGAAATCTTAGACCAAAAAGGAGTAGGAAAGTTGATGAAAATGGCGATAGAATTAGGTAGAAAAGTCCGTCCGAATTTAAAATGTGGAATTTGCGGAGAACATGGAGGAGAACCTAGATCTATTGGATTTGCACATACTATTGGTCTTGATTATGTATCATGCTCCCCATTCAGAATACCTATTGCGAGATTAGCCGCTGCTCAAGCCTCTATTATGGAGAAAAATCATAAATAATTTGAGCTTATTATTACATTTCTTTTTAAAAATTACATAAAAAATACTTAAACTTACAATATTTAATTCTTGTTTTATAAAAACCATAATAATTTTATCAATTTGTTTATTTACTAAATTATAAATTTTAAAGTGAATAGTGATATGCCTTTAACATTAGATGAAAAAATTGCTTTAATAGAGGAAGTTGGCGAAGAAATAATCGAAGAAAAAGAATTAAGAGAAATGATGCAGTGGAAGTTAGATCATAACCAAAAAATATATGCTTATGATGGTTTTGAACCCTCTGGTAATATTCATATCGCTCAAGGATTGTTAAGAGCAATAAATGTTAATAAATTGACAAAAGCAGGAATAACATTCAAATTTTTAGTAGCTGATTGGCATGCCGCAGCAAATCATAAATTCGGAGGCAATCTGGAGGTAATTAAAAAAGTAGGAGATTACTTTATTGAAGTCTGGAAGGTATGTGGAATGGATCTAAAGAGCGTAGAGTTTATATATGCAAGTGATATAGTTAAAGATCCTTCTTATTGGGAATTAGTTTTAAATATTGCGATAAACAGTTCATTAAAAAGAGTTAAACGGTGCACTCAAATTATGGGTAGAAATGAATCAGATAAATTATCTGCTTCTCAAATATTATATCCTCTTATGCAAGCAGCAGATATTTTCTATTTACCCGCTGATGTATGTCAATTAGGTTTAGACCAAAGAAAAGTAAATATGTTGGCAAGAGAAGTGGCAAAAAAAATAAATAAACCTAAACCTGTCGCAGTTCATCATCATATGTTAATGGGCTTAACTAAACCACCTGATACCAATCTAGATGGAATCGAAAGAGTAATCCAACTTAAAATGTCAAAATCTGACCCCGATACTGCTATATTTATGCTTGATTCGTTTACGGATATTAAAAGAAAGATAAATAAAGCATATTGTCCTCCTAAACATATAAGCGAAAATCCTGTATTAGAATACTGTAAATATATTATATTTGAAAAAGTAAATAAATTCTCAATAAAGAGACCAGAGAAATATGGTGGCAATATTGAATATAATTCTTATTCAGAGTTAGAAAAAGATTATGCGGATGGAAAATTGAATCCACCTGATTTAAAACCAGCTGTAATTCAATATTTAGATCAGATGATTGAGCCTATACGTGAACATTTTGAAAAAGACAAAAAAGCAAAAGAATTAGCTCAATTTGTTCAAAAAGAGTATAAAAAATATAAATCTATGTGAAAGACATATATTTATGACAATTAGATGTTTAGCAATAGGAGATTCTCACATACCGAGAAGGGCTAAAGAAATACCAGATAAAATAATGGACAAAATAAACCACCTTACTACTGAAGAGTTATTTGATTATACATTTTTTACGGGAGATTTAATAAGTGCCTATGATTTCATAGACTACTTAAATTTAAAAACGAAAAAGAAATTGTTTATAGTTATTGGAAATATGGATTATTTTGGAGGAAATAGAAACGCACCCATGTATCAAAATCTTTTACTTAATTTTTTAGACGGTGAAAAGTTATCTATTGGATTGACGCACGGACATCAAATACAACCAAGAGGAGACCATTCACAATTAGACTATTTAGCCAGAATAGAAAAAAATTATCATATATTAATATCAGGACATACTCATAAGGAAGAGGTTTATTTAACAAAAAATGGGAGATTATTGGTAAATCCAGGAAGCGTAACAGGAGCATGGTCGTTTATCGCAAGTGGAATTCCTTCCTTTATTGTTTTACATGTCAATGAAGAAAATAAAGAAATAGTAGTAAGTTTAAATCAATTTGATAAAGAGGATATTAATATAATTGAGCTAAAATCATATTTTATATTTCAAAATAATCAAATTAATTATAAATATTAAAAACAAATTAAATTAAATCCTATTTAGATTTTAACTAAATTATTTAGACTATGTATAGAAGTCCAGAAGATATATACAGCAATTTTATTAATAAAAAGATTAGTAAAAAAGAGGCTCTATCTCAATTAATGAGATTAGTAGAATCTGTTTCTGATTTTAAAATTAAAGTAAAGTCTATAGAAATTATTGTTAAATTTGAAGATAAAAGTAAAAATCTCTTTAATTTTTTGGAAAACTATCTTATTTCGGATGAAAATGAATTTATAAGAGCAACCGCAGCAAAAACAATCGCATTTTGTTTTCCTAAAAAAGCTGTTAAACCATTAAAATGGGCCAAAAGACACGAGACATCTCCTTTAGTCCTTAAAACTCTCGAGGATTTATTTAAGGATTTCGAAGAAATTTATTTTAAATGAATAAATTTTCTAAAAAATTTCTAAAATCAAACCAGAATAAACTGGTTAATTTTTAAAAACGATAATTTAATGAAATTCCTTAAAATTGATAACATCGATAAAATATTTAATATATGCTACTTTTTAATTCACATTGCGTTAAATTGTGTTGAAGAATCATGTCAGACATACATTTTGATAAAGAACAAGGATCAAAGCTTAAATTGTTTACTCCCGGACCTGTGTATGTGCCAGAGAGAGTATTAGAAGAAATGGCAAAACCTAACGATACTCATCGATCATCTCCATATGGAGAGATGCATCAGCTGGCAAGAGAGGGACTTCAAAAACTTTTATATACAAATAATGAATGTTTTATTTTTACTTCTTCTGCTACTGGTATAATGGAAGGGTGTATGAGAAATTTAATAAAAAAAGATGAAAAGGGATTAGTCCTCTCAATAGGCGCTTTTGGTGATAGATGGCACCAGGTTGGATTAGCTAATGGAAAAAATGTTGTAAAAGAATCTGTAGAATGGGGTAAAGCGATATCTCCCGCATTTTTACAAGAGGTATTAAATAAAAACAAGTATTCCGTTGTGTGTATTCAATCAAACGAAACCTCAACAGGAGTGTATAATCCTTTATACGATTTAGTTCCAATCATCAAAGATTCTGGTGCCCTAGTTTGTGTTGATACAACATCTTCAATGGCAGGAGTAAAAGTGGAGGTTGATAAACTCGGTATTGATGTATGTCTAGCATCAGTTCAAAAGTGTTTTGCATTGCCACCGGGATTAGCAGTATGCTCAATCTCAGAAAATGCTCTTGATAAAGCTAAAGAAGTTGAAAATAGAGGTTATTACTTTGATTTTTTAACATTCCTAAAAAGTAGTAAAAAAAATCAAACTCCAACAACACCTCCAATCCCCCAAATAAGAGGATTAGTAGCTCAATTAGATTACATTTTAAAAGAAGAGGGATTAGAAAACAGATTTCAAAGACATAAGCAATTAGGACTTCGAACAAGAATGTGGGTAAGGGATATATCGTTAGAAATGTTTTCAGAAGATCCTAATCACTCAAACACCGTCTCTACAATTAGAAACACTTTAGATCTTGATCTTAAGGAGATGCTTTATATTATGTTATTAAAGGGATATCGATTAGGTAGTGGTTATGGCTCCTTGGTTAACGATACTTTTAGAATTGGTCATATGGGAGAAATAACCTTAAAAAATCTTGAAGAAATGTTAAAAATCTTGTCAGATGTAATATCTGACTTAAGATTAAGGAAAATGGGTTAGACACTCCTATTTATGCTTTATTTTTTTAATGGAAATTTAATTGATAATAAAAAAAATTAATAAATTTTTCAAAATAAAATTATTTTTTATCTAACACAAGGATTTTAGAGAGTTTTAACAATTTTCCCATATTACGACCTGTAGTGCCAGCTTTAAATTTTAATTTTCTATCTCCAAATCTATTTTTTTTTAACATCATGTGAAGTGTAGAATACTCTCTATTGGAGAAATACATCATGTCTTCGGGATCGGCCATAAGATCTAAATCATATTCTTCTAATTTACCTTTTTCTAAGTTATAATTCCCATCGTGAGCGATTAGATTAAGCCAGAAGATTTCATCATCATCAGTTTGTAACCCAATGTTGATTTTCGCATCAAAATTATTTAATAACTTCAAATTTTTAGGGTTTTTTTTTTTATCTTCTATAATACCCTCTATTACAGCCTTAAAAGTCATGTATAAATTATTTTTTTCTTCTTCATTCATAATAATCTCCTTAATTATTTGAAAACATAAATTTATTCCAAAGATTCAATATTTTGCAGTATAATTAAAAATTTTAAAAGTCTATTTGTTAATTAATTTAAAAAAAATATAAATATTATTAATAAATAAAAATCTGATAAATTTTTACTAGATTTTAAATACATTATTTATGGGTGAATATGAAAAATGTGGTTTTTTTTAAGTCCGCACTTAGTATATGGCGAAGATGCTTTAGATTTCTTAGATAACATAATTGGAGAAAAATGTTTCGTTGTGAGCGACAAAATTCTCCAAGAATTAGGTCTTTTAAAGATCTTAACAGATAAAATCGATAGTTTAGGAAAAAAATATGTATTATTTACTGAAGTTAAGCCTGATCCACACATGGAAGATGTATTAGATGCAAAAGACCAATGTTTTGAATTTGAACCTGATATGATAATTGCATTAGGGGGCGGCTCAGTAATGGATACAGCAAAAGTAGTTTGGTGCTTATATGAAAATCCTGATTTTGTTCCAGACGATATTCATGCATTTAGGAACGATTTATACGATATGGGGAAAAAAGCAAAATTTGTAACTATACCAACTACTTCTGGAACAGGAGCCGAATTAACTAATGTCGCTGTCATATCTAGATTTGAAGATAACATTTGGAAGAAAGCCTTTTTTCTTCATAAAGGATTGACTGCTAATTGGGCGATTATTGATCCTAAATTCCCTTTAAACATGCCACCTAAATTAACTGCTGATACGGGGTTTGATGCTTTATCCCATTCAATGGAATGCTTAGTTTCTCTCTGGAAAAATGAATTTAGCAATGGTTTGGCCTTAAAATCGATAGAATTAATTTTTAAATGGTTACCCATTGCGGTTAAAGACGGAAAAAATATGGAAGCAAGAGATAATATGCATCAAGCTGCCGCCATGGCAGGATTAGCTTTTGGTAATGCACAAGTTCAAATAGCTCATACCTTAGGGCATACCTGGGGAGCACTATATCATGTACCCCATGGCAGAGCTGTTGGTGTAGCTCTTGTGTATGCTACACAATTTGCCTTGAATAATCCTGATGATGACACCGCAATGAAAGAATATTCTAAATTGGCAAAACAATTAGGTTGGGCAAAGTGGGAAGATGATGATAAGAAAGCAGCTTATATTGTCATTGATAAAGTTAAAGAACTGCAAAAACAATGTGATTTCCCATCAAATTTTAAAGATACGGGTATTTCTAAAGAGGATTTTGAGCAGAATCTAGATACATTAGTTACTTTATGTTTTGGAGATTCTTCAA
>JBHLLE010000129.1:0-8076 GCA_048885945.1 Candidatus Hermodarchaeota archaeon
AATTGCTTTTTTTGACGGTAGAGACATAATTCTTCACCATTTTTTCTTATATATATAAATTATATTTTGTTTTTTATTAATATTAAATTATAATTTGTACAAAGTCAACTGAAAATTAGGTTTTTTCTAATTCCATTTGACTTATGGCCTTTGCACTTCTAAAAGGAACATCCTCCATAGATTCTCCGGCTCGATATTTGAATTTCCCTTTAAATGCTTCAATTAAAGACTGGAAGTATAACGATAAGGGGAGACTCATAGGACAATTATTGTCGCAATTTCCACATTCAACGCAGCGGTCTGCTACGTGAGCAACTCTTGTCAATTGATAGGTTTCTTTATTGATATTTTTATCTTTACGCTTCTTTTGTAAAATACAATCAACGCAATAACACACTGGACATCCACGGATACACATTCCGCACATTGTACATTTTTGGAGCATCTCAATTTTTTGATCTTGAGGTACTTTTTCCCATTCTTCAAGGTCTTTTGCTCTTTGAGCTTCCGCTTTTTCTAAGATTTTGGTCATTTGTTCAGTATTTGCTTTTTTGACGTCATTAGGAAGATCTTTTGTAGCGATCTTGGACTTTTCTACTAATTCGTTTCCTTTTTCTGAATACACTCTTAAAATTATTTCATCAGATTCTATAGGAACTCCAATATCGCTAATAGATAAATCTGCAATTGATGGATTTTTTCTGACACATCTTAAACAATTATCAGCAGGTATTAAATCCGTTTCTTTTATGCTTCCGCCTTTCATTTTCAAGATGAGTCCATTATCCCCGACTTTCTCTTTAATAATTTTTGCGGGATCCACATCTTTGACCGTTTTTATGTCTTTTCCTGCTTTAGGAAGCATACCTCGATCTTCAATTCCAATTATAAATACGTTATCTAAATTGATTTGTTTAATTTTTGCTAATTCTATGATTGCTCTCGTATCACACGGTCTTGCGATTACTCCTACCTTATCTGAAATTGCGCCACCTGCAGACTTATGTAAAAATTTACCTGCAGTATCCGTTCGCGCAAATCCATAAGCTATAAAATTTGTCAAGGGAAAATCTTTTATATAATCGGCTTTATCAACTAATTTGGGAGAAATCGTAAATCTATCAAGTGCCTGGGATTTCTTATCAACTTTAGCCTCGGCACTAATTAATTTATCCACAAATTTTTCTTGTAATAAAGTAGTTAACAACTTTGGGAAATCTTCAATTTTAATCATGAATTCTGATTTTATTTCCATGTAGTTCCAACTCAGAATTGTCAAAATTTCTTTAATTTTTAAAATTTATATTTTAAATTTTTATTTTAGATTTTTTTTTTGTACTTAACTTTATTTTAAATTTTTATTTAATGTGTAAATGGTGCAACCATTTCCTCTACTGAGTTCACATTTTTATAACTCAGCTTCATTAGTAAACACATTTCTTTAAGCTTTCGCTTTATCTTTTACTTTCTTTTTTTTAGGTGTGTCAGCTTTGGCTCGTAAGGGACTGGGTCCTAATTCTCTTATTTGTTTATCAAACGCGATGGCAGATTTTTGAAATTTTTGACCTTCAGCAGCAGTACAGAAAGACATATTAATTCTTTTTTCGTCAAGTCCTATTGATTTTAATACTTCTTTTAAATAGTCGACTAGTCGGTATGCAAAGAAGTTTCCTGTTTCATAGTCACATTCGTGAGGGTATCATCCAACAACCATTACACCGTCTGCTCCTCTACCAAATGCACGCATTACAACATCTGCGCCCACTCTACCTGTGCAAGGAACCATTACAGTTCTGAGAGAGGTAGGATATTGCGCTCGGATAGTCCCTGCCATGTCAGCTCCACCATATCCTCATTTCCAACATAAAAAGGCTAATATTTTTATATCATCTTCTACCATTTATTCCACCTCTTTACTCCTCTATGGGTAATATTTCATCGATATATGCCATGTATTGGTCATCTCTAAAGTATGTTAATTCAATCGCTTTTGATGGACAAACTGCTGCGCAAGTTCCACATCCCCTACACCTAATTATATCCACAACTATATTACCTTTTTCGTTAACGGATATAGCGCTGTATGGACACGCTTCTATGCATTTATAGCATTTTGCACATCGTTCGTCTGAAGGGGTTGCTCTAATGAGTTCCATAGTATATTCACCTTTCCCCATTGGGATTCCAGCAGTTGAAGCTGCTCCTTTTCCCTGAGCTACAGCAGCTTCTATGGTCTTCTGTCCTTGGCAAGATCCTGCTAAGAAAATACCAGGTACTTTTGTGCTAATTGGATCAAGTCTAGCATGGTATTCCTTTAAAAATCCATCCGGACTTTTTTCCATATTTAAAACTCTAGCAATTTGTAAAGTTCCTTGAGACGGTAAAGACGCTGGTGAGAGAACAACCATATGAAACTCCATTTTTACGATGGTATCTGTTCCAACTGGTTCAAATTGGACAATTAAATTCTTAGTTACCGGATCTTCTTCAATATTGCCTACTAATCCTTTAAAAAATACAATTCCGGCATCTCGAGATCTTCTATAATATTCTTCGTAATCTTTTCCAGCACACCTCATGTCAATGTAGCAACACATTATTTCTGAATCGGGATACTCTGATTTAATAAGTTTAGAATTTTTAAGAGAGAGGTTGCAACATACAACACTGCAATGTGCATTTTTACTCACATCTCTTGATCCCACACAATTAATAAATAAAACTTTTGTTGGCCGTTTTCTATCCGACGGTCGTTTTAAATGACCATATGTTGGACCATTAGGAGCAAGTATTCTCTCTAACTCTATTTGATTAATTACATTTTCGTAAGATCCATATCCATAATCGTCTCCTTGATAGAGATCCCAACCTGTAGCAACGATTATCGTCCCAATTTCAAGATCAACTATTTCATCTTGCTGACTAAAATCTATCGCTTCTTGTTCACATCCATCGACGCAAGCAAAACATTCTACGCACGATTCTCTAATAATGTCTTGAACTGCAGGAACAGCTTGTGCAAAAGCATTATCTATAACTTTTCTTGCTGAGAGGTTTTCATCGAAATAGTTAGGAACATATATCGGACAAACGTCTGTACAAGTTCCACATCCAGTACACTTATTTTCATCAATAAATCTCGCTTTTCTTCTTACTTTAACCTTGAAATTTCCAATATATCCATCAACTTCTTCAACTTCGCTGTAGGATAAAATATTTATATTAGGATGACGGTTGGCTTCTAACATCTTTGGTCCCAATATTCATATTGAACAATCATCTGTTGGAAAAGTTCTGTCCAACTGCGACATACGACCACCTATGGTCGTTTCTTTTTCCACTAAATATACTTGATATCCCGCATCGCCTAAATCTATTGAAGCTGATAACCCCGCAATACCACCACCAACTACGAGAGCAGCTGGTTTAACAGGTACCGTCTTTGTAGGTACATCTTCTAATAATTTTGCTCTTGCGATTCCTGCTTTGATTAATTCAATTGCTTTTTCAGTAGCTTTCTCCTTTTCTTGTTGATGGACAAAACTGCAGTGTTCCCTAATATTAACGAATTCCAGATATCTAGGAGGCAAATTCATCTCTTTTAAAATAGCATGAAAAACAGGTTGATGAGTTTTAGGAGTACACGCAGTAATCACTATTCTATCAAATGGATGTTCTTCATGTTGTTCTTTGATAAAAGACGATCCTCCTTCTGTGCATAGAGAAAGATAAGGATAAGCCCACACATTTTCTAATTTATCAAGATCTTCAACAATTTTAGGAATGTCTAAGATCCCCGCAATGTTGATACCTCAATGGCACACGAACACACCTATTTTTAAATCTTCGCTGTTTGTATCGTTGGTCTGTGTTCCAGACAACTTATTCACCTTTTCGTTTCTTATCCTCCTATTTTATTAATATTTAACGACTTTTATTCAATTGTTATTGAAAACGTAAATATTATACTTATTATAGTTAAATTGTTGATATTATTAAAGTTAAATCTTTATTAAAATCAAGAAACTTCCAATTAGATTGTTGACAAATAAGTAAGTATTTTATAAATAGAAATTATCTAGACCGTAAATAGAACTCTTATAGTATAGAACTTCTCTAACTAAATAAAAATAAAAAGAAAATTAATAAGAAATTATTTTAGATCGGCTAATTGATCAGCAAATAATCGCTTTACTGCTTCAATTCTCGTTTCTTCTCCAATTTGCTCGACATTTTTCAAGGCTATAGCTTCTTTTGGACAAACAGCAATACACTGAGGCTCTTTCTTGCCCACTTCCGGATCGATAAACTCTTCTTTCATTCCCTCACATAAATCGCAAACTAATGCTTTCATGCTATGCAAATGAAGAGTAATTACACCAAAATCGCAAGCACGAATACAAAATCCACAACCATTACATTTGTCTTCGTCTACGAGTATTGAACCATCCTCAGCTTTGTCTAATGCTTTCTCGGGGCAAGATCGAATGCAAGGGGCATCTTCACATTTCTGACAAGCTAAAGCAATGTTTAAAATAGGTTCAATTCGGACTCTATGAATGCGGGTGTTAATTGGGTTGAATTCTCCGTCGTGAACAAATGAACAGACTGATTCACAAGTCTCGCAACCAGTGCAAAGGTCAGCATCGACACAAATAAACTGATGCATCCTTCTTTTTTTAGTAGCCATTTATTTTTTCCCCCTCATTTTTTTAATTTCAGGAATAACAAAATCAAGTCCTAGATTTTTAAGAGTCTCATCAGTTGGAATGCCCATTTCCTTGTCCCAACCACGCGCTTCATAATATCCACTTAGTAATGTTTGATATCCTTTTTCATCGAGAGTCACTCCTTTTGCTGGACCTTTGGTGTGTGCTTCTTTGAAGAACCTTTCAGGAGGATGATCGTCTGCTCTTGTAGCCCCTTCTCTTATATTAAAACATTTTGAAAGTGTCACTATTGCGTCTCCCCTCGTTTTTATAAAATCTTCAGTTGCAGGAATTCCAGTAACTAATTCATATACTTTAGCCATTTCAGCATCGTTTTCGTAGATACCTCTTGTAAATTTACAAACGATATAGGAATCAATTATAGCATAAATATCTTCTAATTCTTTAATTGCTTTACCCCTTTCAAGTGGTTTTTCATATCCAAACCTATCATAGGTTCCCTTAGCATCTAAACCGTAGGCTCCATTTCTTAAGTGACATGCCCCTCTAATTGACACACTCTCTCCTACAGCAAAAGAGCTCATGCCATGAAGATCAAACGCAGGCATTTCTAATCCTTTAATTTGCATACCATAATAACCTGCATTCTTTTTACCTTTTTCTTCTAGTCGCTTCCCTGCAGCTTTGGTACCATCACCAAAAATTTCCCCGGCAAAACCCTTTCCAAGGCACATTTCTTCGGTAAATCTTGCTAGATTTACTGTGGAACCAAATGGTAATTCATAACCTAAGTCTTTCTTAGTAATTATACCTAAATCATATAATTCACAGGCCATTGCTGCAGTGACTCCACCAGAAATAGCATCTATTCCTAAATCATCGCATAATGATATACATTTGAATACTGTGGGCCAATCTGGATTTCCACACGCGGTGCCAAACGAATAGCACATTTCTACATCAACACTTGCAAATAGGTTTGGCCAATTTGGATGCTTTTTTGGTACTCTGGCAATATGATCGCAAGCAATTGAGCATTGAGAACAAGCAACTTTCTTTACAACCCAATCTTCATTTAATGTATCCCCGGTAAATGCTCCATTATCAATCTCCTCCCATGTTCCTTCTCGATAATTGAATGTAGGCATCATACCGAGCTTGTTATAACTGGTTAATCCTGCTGGGGTTCCAAGATCTCGATATTTTGCAGTAGCAGGACCATTGGCTACTTTTATTAATTTTTTAGCCATTTTGTAAAATTCAACAGGTTGCGCAACTTTTACTCCTTTAGTTCCCCTAAAACATACAGCCTTAAGGTTTTTAGATCCCATAACGGCTCCCATACCTGTCCTACCTGCTTGGCGATTACGATCGTTAGTAACACATCCCATTCTAGACATTCTTTCTCCAGCTGGACCAATAGACATTACTGCTAAACGTTGATCTTGAAATTCTTCTCTAAGAATTTCTTCTGTGTCAAAACATCCTTTACCTTTTAATAGATTTTCACCTGATTCTAAGTAATAATTGTCATCATCCACGACCAAGTAGGTTAATTCAGGAGCTCTACCCTTAAATACAATCATGTTAACTCCTGCTCTTCGCGCTTGAGCTCCAACACTCCCCGAGGAAATAGCCATACCAAAATAGCCTGTCAAGGGTGATTTAGCAAATAACCCATACTTGGAACTTGTGGGAAGAATTGTTGTAGGAAATGGTCCATGAGCATAAACTAAAACATTATCCGGACTTAAAGGATCCACTCCCGTTTTTAACTCATCCCATAACACTTTAGCTCCAAAACCATATCCACCAATCCAATCTCTACAGAATTCTCTAGATAACTTAGTTTTCTCAATTTTTCCATTGGTTAAATCCACATCTAATCTTACTTGTGCATATCCTTTAACCTCATCTGGAACTGCTATCTCTTTTGACTTACTCATGTTTTTCACATAGTTTTTTTATATTTTTTTTTAAATAATAATTTATTATAGAGAAAGCTACTTTTTATCTTTACTTGTTAACTTTTATAACGTTATGTTTTATCATACATTTTGAAGATGTTCTCTATAATAATACATTTTCTATTATTTTTGTTTATTTTTTGATATGATATTTAATGTTAATAAATACTTTGTTAAGATTAAATAAAAATGCATAAGTTTGATCAAAAGAAGAGTAGAATTACTTTAATTTATAAGATTTTTATAGCTCTAATTAGAGAAAGTGATCTCATCCTCTAATTTATATTATGTGGCTCTAAAATGAATTTTCTGGAATTAAAAAATCATTATCGATATTCTGCAAGGTTTTTCAAAAATAAAATTTGAACATAATCATAAAAATTACAATAACAAAATCAATACATTTTTTATCATTTTCAGTTAATTATATTCTCTAATTAACATATATAAAAGGATAGAATATTATAATTCGAAGTATATTAATGGAAGAGTAAAATAGAATGTACTACCTTTATATCTTCCTTCTGATTGTACCCATAACTCTCCCCCATGCATTTCTATTATTTTTTTTGAAATATATAGTCCTAAACCAGAACCTTCAGTAATAACATCAAATCCTTGACCAAATCTTTCAATTTTCCCAAATCGTTTAAATAAATGCTGTATTTCTTTCTTAATAAAACCTATTCCTGTATCACTTATTGAAATTGTAATAAACTTTTCTTTTGTTTCAGATCGAATCGTAATTATTCCCTTTGGGGGCGTGTATTTAATGGCATTAGTTACTATATTATTTATAACTTGACGGATTTGCTTAATATCGAAGATATTTATTAAATTATCGTGTAAAATTAAATTGATTGTATGATCTCTCGAATTTGCAAATCCTTTTAATTCCTCGATACACTCTCTTATAACAGAGCTTAAATTACTTTTAGAAAGTTCTAACATAACTGTACCAGATTCTAGCTCCGCTGTATTTAAAATATCTCTTATGAGTATTTCTAACCGATTGCAACCTTTTTTAATCTCATTAATTAATTCTAATTCCTCTTGATAAAATGAGTCTTGAAATTTAATTGATAATAAATCTGTGAATCCTTTAATTGACATAAGGGGTGTTTTTAATTCGTGAGAACTTCTTGTTAATAATTCTGATTTTAATTTATTTAATAATAATAATTCTTGTTCTGCTTTTTTACGCTCTGTAATATCTAATGCAGTAAAAGTAACTCCCGCTGAAAAATCCTTAGGATTAATTGGAACAGAGCTAAGTAACACATCAATAATCTTACCATTTTTTTTTTTAAATCTTGTTTCAACGGTTCCAATTCCGTATTCCTTTATCTGGTCATATTTTACATTACCTACATATTCATAATCCATTTTCCTACAAAAAATTCAGAAAAATTCCGATACAATCTTTTACTCGATAACAT
>JBHLLE010000130.1:0-8021 GCA_048885945.1 Candidatus Hermodarchaeota archaeon
TCGTTTAAAGCTTTTGGAATTCCACTACAAAAAAGAACTGCCAAAGGAAAACCAATTGTTAACTTATTGAGCCTTAAAGAAGAAGAAGAAATCTCGGAGATGATTCCTATTAACAATTTTGACACAAACGAAATGCTCATTATGACGACGAAAAACGGAATTGTTAAGAAGACTAGTCTAAGATTGTTTTCTAAAATAAAAGTATCAGGAGTTAGAGCTCAAAAAATAAGATCTGACGATAAACTGGTCAGCGTAAAGAAGTTATCGAACGAACTTCAGGATATTTTTATTGCTACAAAATTAGGCTACGCTATCCGATTTGACGAGTCAGAATTAAGAGAATTAGGGAGAAATACAATGGGAGTAAAAGGTGTAGATTTACGAGAAGGCGACGAAGTAATAGAGAGCCTTCTGGTTACAGATGATGAGGTGGTGTTAACTCTTACTAAAAATGCTTATGGTCAACGAACTAAAATTAATGAATATAGAAAAACAGGGAGAGCCGCAAAAGGTGTAATTAATATCTCTTTAAACCTGAAAAAGAACGATGAAGTTATCGCTATTAAAATCGCTAAAGAAAAAGACCTACTAATTGGAACTGAACAGGGACAAATGATACGTGTATCTGTTGACGATATTAGAATTACCCACAGAAAAGCAAAAGGTGTTAGAGTAATTAACCTCTACAAAGGAGATTCCGTCGTAGCAACTGGAAAGTGTGCTAAAGAGCTTGATGAAGATTAAATCATTTTTAATTAAAAATTTAATCGAAGAATTTTAATTTTACTCTACTTGTTTATTTATATGTTTAATACTGATAAGAAAGAACTCTTAATTGGGCTCATAGCAGATACCCATGTTCCCTCAAGAGGCCCTCATATCCCTATAAAAATCATAAATGATTTCAAAGAAAGAAATATCGACTATTTGTTTCATTTAGGTGATTTCGAATCTTTTAAAGCTTATCAAGAGCTCGTTGATGCGTTTGGTAAAGATAAAGTCATTGGAATAATTGGAAACATGGACTTTGACCGCAAACTAAAGAAAATTTTACCTGAAACTCTTGAATTAGAGCTATATGGTCACAAAATCTTCATGACTCATGGCACAGGAGGTCCAAATATTATAATTAAAAGACTAAACAGAAATCATGACTTATCTCCTTACGATATCATAATCTTTGGACATGTACACCGTCCTTATAATGAAGTGTGGAGAGATGGAAAATTATACCTTAATCCAGGAACTCCAACTGATAAAAAGTTTACAGATATTAATTCTTATGGATATCTAAAAATTTCAAAAGAAAAAGTTGAACCTGAAATTATTTATTTATAATTGAGTTTTTTAGATACTTTATTCTATTAATTCTTTTAAATTCAGATCTCTAAACTAATTAGAAAAGTTATAAATCTGTTTTATCTAATAAAAATATAAATAATATAAAGTAAACAAGTAAAATATGAGTAAAATTATAAGGCTTAAACCAGAAATTCTTCTTGAAGGCCTAATATTTCCTGAAAGCCCTCGCTGGCACGATAATAAGCTATGGTTTTCAGATATGGAAGGCCATAAAGTAATGACTGTTAATATGAATGGCGATACTGAAACGATTTTAGAAAGGCCTAATCGTGTTTCTGGATTAGGTTGGCTTCCTAAAGATGAATTGCTGATTGTTTCAATGGAAGATCGAACTTTATTGTGCCTTGATCCTGATGGAGTTAAAGTAGTTGCCGACTTGAGCGGACTTGCAGCGTTTTACTTGAACGATATGGTTGTAGATAAGCTTGGTCGTGCGTATATTGGGAATTTTGGTTTTGATCAATTTAATAACGCAACATTCTCTCCAGCTGAAATTATTTTAGTGACGCCTGAAGGTGATGCTCGAGTTGTCGCTGACGATATGGCATTTCCAAATGGAACTGTAATTACTCCTGACGATCAAACCCTTATCGTTGGTGAAACTTTCGCGGCTCGTCTTACTGCTTTTGATATAATGGAAGATGGTTCTCTTACCGGACGCCGTATCTGGGCAAATCTCAAATCTTCAGCTCCTGATGGAATTTGTCTCGATGAAGAGGGAGGAATCTGGGTTGCCGCACTAGGAAGACATAGAGCTATACGCGTCGTTGAAGGTGGCAAAATCACGCATATAGTAAAAGTAGAAAATCAAGCTTACGCTTGCATGTTAGGGGGTCCAGATCGACGTACTCTTTTTATTGCAACAGCAGCTCATACTAGAGATAACGGACGCATAGAATACGTTGAAGTCGATGTTCCACACGCTGGTAGACCCTAAAGCTGATAAATTCTTCCAAAATTTATTAAAATTAGTTCAAGATTTTTTATGTTAAACTTTATAATACTTTTAACTCCCTAGTTTCTTCTAAAATTGTTTCGTCCATGTACATACTCTCTTTAAAGATTATTTATAATTTTCTTTAAATACGCCCGGAAAATATCACTTTTAACCTATAATTATAAAATATCAACTATATAAAATAGGAAGTAATGATTATATGACCAATGTTCAGGCGCAGCTAAAGCACCACCTCGAGACCGGCGCCGATTGGGAGAAGTTAGAGTCTCCCGTGGAAGGCGCGTTCGTAGTGAAAGTTCCCGCCACCAAGACTCGCCACGCGAAGTTGCAGTTGGAGGTAAATTCCCTTAACGATGACGGGAAGCCCGCGAAGAGAAAAGGATTGTTTATCGGTAGCAGGGAAATGCTCGTTAGGTTCGAAGAGATCCTCCAAGAAGACAAAGTCTACCAGCTTATTGAAGAAATTGAGCGGGTCAGCCCTAAAAGCAAGGCGATCGTAGCTGCTAAAAAATTGGAGATGTGATTTAAATAGGTTAGGATAGAAGTATAAAGTATTAAAACAAATTTCAATCAAAAGGTAAAAATCAATGGAAACTAGTCAAGATTTAGACGAAAAAGCCGTTAGAGCGATTTTGGTCACAAAAGTTACGTATTCGGGTTTGTTTTTTCTTTTGTTAATTTCTTACATAGCGGAATTCTGGTTTAGAATGGACGATCTAATTTGGTACGGTCCTTTGCGTTGGAGGAGCACTATCATTCCGCTGGCTTTTGCGTTGTACCTGTTAGGCGTTATTTTACTCATAGTGGCAATGGCGCAAGTTCTTTCCCTCGATTTTAAAAAAGCGCTTTGGTTTTCTATAGCCGGGTGCGCGTTAATTAGCGTTAATTGCTTTTACCTATTCCTTTGGTTCGTTATGCTTCGTTCGAGAATGTACGTCTCGTATTATACGACCGCTATAGGATGGATCGGGTTGTGGATTTTGAACTATTTATTGTTTAAATACCAAGAAATCGCGTCCGTCGCAAGAAAGCAAAAAACTGAGGAGAAAAAAGCTAAATTTGAAGCCCAAACAAATGTAGTGCGAACGTGTCCGAAATGTGGAGCAGAAGTGGAGCAGTCCGCGAACTTTTGCACCAATTGTAAGCACGATTTCTCTCAGATTCCACCTAGAAAATACTATACACCTATTTACTCCCCGCAACCCATATTAGAAAACGCGAGACAGGCAATGAAAATGAAAGAAAAGTTAGAGAGCAACGACCTTTTTCCTAAGTTTCAGATCGCTTACTTGGTCCTTTTCGTTGCGTTCGTTGCGAACGCGTTTTTGCCGTTTTCCAGCGAGTACGGAATGACGCCTCGCTTTGGTTATGTGCCCTATATTTTTGGGGGGTGGATCGGAGCCGTGTTTATTTTGCTCTCCGTTCTAAAATTACGATCCTACCAGACGGAAAAAGCGTTTAATCTAGGCGTCGTAGGGTGCGTATTCGTTAGCTTACTCTTAGCGTACGAGACTTGGCTCATCAGTTTTCGCGAAGAGTTGTTCTTTGACGTTGGATATTACTTGTTATGGGGAGTATTTTTCGGATTCGTAGCTATGCTAGTCCTAATAAGAGTCTTGTTCTTCGTTCCTAGCTTTAGAGCGGACTATTGTACCCAATGCAAAAAAATCGTGACCCCTATAAGGAAGACTTCGGCGGGAGAAGCGATTTTCTGGCTGTGCTGCTCTGGAGGGCTTGGTCTTATAATCATGATACTACTGGCCCCTAAAAACAAGTGTCCTATTTGTTTCAAGCGAAAAATAATCAAAAAAACTCTCGAAGAAGTCGTTAAATACGCGTGTCCAAAGTGCGGAGACTTAGTCTACGACGCAGATGAGTTCTGTTCGAAGTGCGGCGCGCCTCTTAATAGGTCAGGATAGACATAAACCGTTTCTGGAGAGATGCTATGGAAAAAAAATACACCCCAATAACCATTACATTGTTGATTATTCATGTATTTCGCTTTTGCGCTAACGCGATTTTATTACTAGGAATTTTGTTATTCGACGTATTTCTGGTAATTGACCTCATTACGATTGTAGCTTTAGTATTAATCTCTGTAGCCTTTATAGGGCTTTATTTAAAACAAAAATGGGGTGCCCAAGTCGCTATCGTAAACGCTCTATTTGATATTGTCTTAAACTTTGTATTTTTTTCGCTTGGCTTCGTCTTTGCAACGATCCTCAATATATTTGTTATAGCTTTGGCTTACAAAGAGTTAAAACAAATCGAGTTATATTATCAATACCTTTCAGAGCCTACCCAAACATTTTCGCAAGCAGCGTCCAATCTCCCCTCAAATTTTACTGCCACCGTTGCGAACTACTGTAAGCATTGTGGTGCCAAATTAAAAGGAGAGTTCTGCCACAATTGCGGCAAAAAAGCAACGTAATTTTTTTCTTTTTTTTTAATTGTCTCAAATAATTAATCCTTAGTGTTTAGTCTTAAATAATTTGTGAACATTTCGATAATTCGAAAAATCATTTACTTTAGCTAGAATTTTTAACACTCTTTTAAGTTCATACTCACATTCTATTTTAAAATGCTCCATGGGATCTGGTTGCATGTCATGTAAGAAGGGTGATAAATTGACTGAAAAGAGTCTTAGTTTGGATATGGTATGGAATCCTCTCGATAAGGATTGGATTTGTGCGAAATGTTATGAATATTACTTTGGAACAGAAAATCTAAAAAATGCATACACCAGGTATTTTGAAAAAGTCAATTAATTCAATCATAAATCAGTATAAAATGTTTAAATTTTATTGGAAAAATTAAAAAAGTTTATATTAAAAAAAAGTACTTATTCATTAAGCTGCTTCCATGCTTTTACCAGACAGCTTCTTATAATGATTTAAAACGGCTTGTCTGGCCGCATAAACGAAGGCCCTCTTCACGTTGATTCCTGTTATGGCTATTGTCTCGTAAATTAGGCAGTGTTGGAGCTTCGCTGTGTCCAAAACCTGTCGAATTTTTGCTATCTCGACTATATCGTCCAGATCTCTCTTATTTGCAAGCACCACTAATGGTACTTCGGGAGCAGGGTCATCAGCACTTTGTGGAATTAATTTATTACCATAAAACTTTAGCAACTCTTTAAGAGACCAGATGTTCTCCCCCCATTAACTCGCGACAACGCAAGTTCGCCGCGTTTGGTCGATGAGGGAGTCCCAGGTAAATATGACAGCATCAGTTCCTTTCAAGACCGTCTGGCGTTGGAATTTATGTCGCCTTAAACCAGAAGCAAGAAATTTGCTAAAAAATTTGGCCAGCGACCGTATATACATCATCGGGTATAGAGATTTTCTATACTCTTTGAAATACTACGTTTGAAACACGTGCTACGACGCGGTCAAAGAATAGTGTTCTACCAGTAGGATCTTGGATCTGTTGCATATCTCCAGATGCTAAACCTTCACGATGATAAACCCATTCGAGTGCTGTTGTTTTACCCCCAAGACTTGGACCATAGAAGCATATCTTAAAGACTAAATTCGAGCTTATGAATTTAATTATTCATAAGTGTCCCATCGCCTCTACGGGAGGGCACTTAACATCTACCTCCTAATTTTTTAATTAAAGAATTCATTGATAAAAACCATTTTTTTAATTTTTTTCTTATATTTATTACAAAATTTATCTAATTTATTCTTAACTATGTACTAATAAATTAACTATAAAAGTTTATGAATTTAAAAATATGCTTTTGAAAATGTTTATTATGGAATAACACATAATTGATACTTTTTTAATCTAATAAAATTTATAACCATTTAATAGAGGTTTTTAATAAATCAGAACAAACTCACTGATATTTTAACATATTTGCAGAAATTTACTAATATTAAGAATGTTTTCGCTTCATACTATAATCATAACAATTTATCATACTCTTAAAAACCTCAGGTCCTAATGTTAGGTAATATAAGGGTTTTTTACTTCTCCTTTCCTGAGAAGTTAGAGTTTCATATATCTCTTGAGGTAATATAGATTGACGATTTACTTTATTTGATATATTGAAGAAATATTTTATTTCATCTAAAATCAATTTATTTGAAGAATAAATTTTTGCTTGATTACCTCCCATAAATGTTCCATCTCCATCGTAAAATCCAAGGAGAAAAGCTAAAGCTATTTTTCCAGACTTAGTTTTAGTCCAATATGATTTATTTTTTTTTACTTCGCTTTTGGCTTCAAAAATCTTTTGTTTTACAAATCCAGGTAATCCAATTTTTCCTTTCTTGAACTCTGAAAAACCAAGAGCATTTAAATCAGAAGCTACTTCCTTAGATGAAAATCTAATACGAACAGACTCAAATTGTATGATATTTCCTTTATAAATCATATATCTTAGTTGTTTTTCTATACGATCTTTATCTAGACCTAGAGTTTCAACAAATTGCTCTATTCGGTCTTTATCTTTTAATGAAAGTTCAAACTGAATTCGATTTCTTTTAACATTTAAATAGGCATCAGCACATAAAAATCCATACCAATAAGCTTTTCTCTCAGAATCAATTTCATGAAAGAAATTAGGATTTATAATAGTATAATCTTTTTCGTGCCAATATTTTAAATCGGGATTATATTCCTCGTACTTTTTAATCAATTTAAAACAATTTATCGCAAGATCACCAAAAATCTCTTTTAAAAAATCTTTAAAATCATCTAATCTTTCACGAGTAAATTTATAATCAGGATTATACCATCGTTTAGATTTTGAATTATTGATTGTATCTAAGACATCTCTTATAAATGTGTCATAACCGCTCATCATTATGCTAAGTTCTCTATCTGTGATTATTAATTCTCCAGATATTCGTCCTAATTCAATTATAATCTTATCAATAAATTGTAAAGTAGTTATGTGAAGATTTGGATTTTTATATTGATTTATTATATTTATAGCTTTTTTTCCATAGTTTTCCTTTAATTTATTTTCTAATATTTTTAAATTACCTACTCTCTCACTAAATCTAAAATTTGGCTTATAGTCAGGAGAATTTATATTAGATATTTTATATTTCACTCTATGAATATATTGGTAATTACTACCCCGCCAAAACCTAGATAAATCGCGATCTGAATATCTATAAACTCTCTCGGGGAATAGAATTGTTAATTCTTCAGATAATTTTTGTAATTCTTTTTTTAGATCTTCTATTAATTCTATTGTGGTATATTTATCAATTTCTATCATATTTCTCTTAAATTTATCTATGATAAACTGATTAAAATGACTTTAAACTCTCCAAATTTTCTAATTTAAAATTAAGTTTTTGCGGAACTTTTATATACAGATCTTTAAAGATAAATTTTTCATTCATTTTATCGATTAAATCTATTATTTAAGGATTATGTAATGATATATAGATTATTAAAGTACAATAGATAACACTTTTTATTAAGGTTATATTTTACTATTTAATTGGGGATTTTATACTTATTTGATAATTAAAATGTCATATAACTTCACTATAAATGAGAAATCATGAAACTTAATAAAAAAGTTAAAGTGGATAAGAATACTGAAATGATAGATAAATTTACTGAATCTATGGAAAAATTTCAACTCGTAGCAGAGCAGTTAAAAGAATCTATGAAAAATTTTAGAGTAATTAGTGAAAACATGAAAACTACTGCTGCGAATTTAAGGAAAGCA
>JBHLLE010000131.1:0-8000 GCA_048885945.1 Candidatus Hermodarchaeota archaeon
TTACATGAGTATTTGCTAGGTTTTCAAGTTTTGAACTAAAAGAATAAAGATTAATATAGGCATCTCTATATTTCTTTTCTCTTAAAGCCTCCTTTGTTTCTCTTAGATAATAGTTTAATTTAATTATTCTATCCTTTATCTCATCGTATAAAATTTTAGCTTCATTTTGGACTTTATTTAACTCATTTTTGTTATCAAGTTTAGTTAAAATGTTTATCAATTTTTCAAATAAGAGCGATTTTTTTATGAGATTCTGTTCAGTTTTCAAATGGTTTATTAATTGATCCATCTCTATAATTAAATTATCTCGTAATTTTATTGATATTGCACCTTTCTGTTCCCATATTGATTTAAAAAACTTTTCCTTATTTTCAATTACTTTATCATCAAGTATTTTCTTTCCTGATAAGATAAGTTGATTTATTTCTTGATCACATTTTTTAAAATATTCTGCTGTTTGTTCCAAGTCAAGAAATAATTCTTTATGTTTTATAATTATATCAATTAAAGGCATTATTAGTTTATTAATTGTCTTTTCATCTTCCATATCAATTAATAATATAATATCTGAACTAACTTCGGGAATATGAGCAATTTTAACATAGTTATTTCCTATATTAATAGATTTCAATTCCTTAGAGCCATGAAAATGCATTTCAGAGATAAATTGCTTTATGGCAGTTAAAAAACTTCGGAACATTTCTAAATTTTCGTCATTCATTTCCTCAACAAAAGTTTTCTCATATAACAGAATCCCCGTTTCACTTTGAATAATAAATAAACCATTTAGCATGTTTTAATACCTAGATTCATCAAATTTTAATCAAATTATAAAAAAATTAAAATAATTTGATGATACTCCTTAAAACTTAGATCTTGGAACTTGTATTTATTTTTTATTAAAAGTAAAAAGATTGAATTTCTTATTTATTCAGAATTATTCATTAATATAATTCTTTTGATTAGTTCATCAATATTTTTATCTACAATCGCAAGAATTCTATTATAGTTTTCAGTTCCCGTTTTGTAGGGATCTGGTATGTTCAAATCTTTTTTCCCCGCTCCGTTAAATTGTTTTAGAGTAAACGATTTTCCTTCTAATTCGCTTTTTAAAAATTTATATTTACTTCTCAATTTAGTTAGATGATATCGCTCCATTCCAATGATTAGATCAGATTTTCTTAATAAATCTTCCGTAATAATTTTGCAGCGAAAATCTGACATATTGATCCCTTTTCCATTAACATAATTAATTGTTTCTGGTTGAGCGGTGTGAAATGCATCGTGCAATCCAGCTGAATCAAAATTCACGTGTTCTAGTTCCTTTTTATATTTTGTTTGTTTTAATCCTTTAGCAAAATATTCTGCTGCAGGAGATCTGCAAGTATTAGCATAACATATGAAAAGTACATTAGAAATTTTATTTGAATTCTTCATAATCCCGTCTCAATTTTATTAATTAATATTAATTTACTTGAGTATTAATTTGAACGATTTTATCTATTGATTTGACTACGCCTCTCTCTACATCTCTTATTACTTTTTCGTATACCTCTCGTGGAAAATTTACGGGATCGTGAATATCAATTTGTTCTGTTTCTTCTGCGTATTGCAATAAAATGTGAGATTTTTTATCAATATTCCTAACCATTTTAAATCTCCTCCTTAATCTTTTGAGATGCATTGTCTCCATAACTATTATTAAGTCTTGCTTTTCTAATAATTCTGGATTCATAATTTTTCCATGAAAATCAGAGAAATCTATGTTCTTTGATTTAAGATATTCAACTGTTTCTGGTTGTGCTGTCTTAAATACATTAACGAAACCAGCTGAATCAAAATTGACCTTTTTTAGCTCTTCCTTATATTTCGTATTCTTTAACCATAAAGATAATCCGTGAGCTAAAGGGCTTCGAGATGTGTTCCCATAACAAACCCATAATACATGTTTTATTCTATTCATTTTTTCGTTGTCTTTTATTTTGTTAAGAATTAGATTTTTTATTAAGTTCAATGATTTCTATGATGGCTTTTTCTACATAATTATCTATTATTTTAAGTATTTTTTTATAGAGACTTGAACTTGTATAATAGGGATCAATTATATCAAAATCCTTTATTTCTCCGCAAAATTCCTTCAATGTAAAAGTTTTAGTATCAATATCTTTCACATTGTTATAATTATTTTTAATATCCATTGAGTGGGACTGTTCCATTGTTAAAATTAATTCATTTTGCTCTAGTAATTTTCTATTAATTATTTTAGGTCTAAAATCTGATGCGTCAATCCCTTTTGATTTAACATAATTTCTGGATTCTGGTTGCATGTAAGAAAAAGCGTTAAAAAAGCCCGCACTATCAAAATTTACTTCCTTAAGATCATCTTTATATTTAGTTTTTAATCCTTTAGCTAAATATTCTGCTGCTGGACTTCTTGCGGTATTTCCCATACAAATAAAAAGTACGTTCTTAATTTTTTTATTAATTTCTACTCTCCTCATATTGATTTATTTCGATGATCTTTTCTAACGCTTTTTCTACTCCATATTCAATTTTTTCCATTATTTTCCTATATTCTTCTGGTTCAAAATTAATTGGGTCTGGAATTTCCCTAATTTCTTTTTCACCAATGAAATCAAATAATAAGAAAACTTTATCGTTAAAATTTTCAAAATTCTTAAATCTCTTTTTTAATTTCTTGATATGCCACCTTTCTTCGAATCCTAATATTAAATCTTGCTTCATATATAAGTCTTCGTTTATTTGCTTCCCTTCAAAATCACTGAAATTAATATTTTTAGATTTAAGATAATTCTGAGTTCCTTCCCGGGGAACTTTGTAATAACTATATAGTCCAGCAGAATCAAAATTCACATCCATTAATTTTTCTTTAAATTTTGTCTCTTTTAGCCATTTTGCTAAATATTCCGCACCAGGACTTCTCGATGTATTGCCACTACATAAAAAAAGTACATTTTTTATTCCCATATCCAAATTTTATAAATATATTAATTTAAAAAAAAATTATGATAATATTAAAAAAGCAAATGGATTTATTGATTTTTTATTAAAAATAGAAGTAATTTTATTACAATCATTATAATTTTAAAAAACTAAAATATAAAGGGCTAACATTGAAAGTTAAAACGGATGTTCTTATCATAGGAGGAGGTATTTCCGGATTATCGTTAGCTCTTAAATTAAACGAACTAAACGAAGATATAAAAATTTTAATAATAACTAAGGAAGAATTAGAAGAATGTAATACTTATTATGCTCAAGGAGGAATTGCGTGTGTTTGGAACGAAGACGATAATTTTGAAAAACATATCAAAGATACATTGATTGCAGGAGATGGTTTATGTAATGAAACCGTTGTACGAAATATTTTACATAAAGCTCCGGAAAGAATCGAAGATTTAATCAATTGGGGAGTAGATTTTAATAAAAATAAGAAGGGAGAGTACGATCTTGGAAAAGAAGGGGGACATTCTGAGCGTAGAATTTTTCACACCAATGATCTTACTGGTCAAGAAGTTGAAAATAAGTTAATTATTAAAGTAAAGAAGTTGAAAAATATAGAAATTAAAGAAAAATATTGTGCTATCAATCTATTTTCAAAGAATTTCAAGTGCTATGGAGCGTATGTATTAGATCAAAAAACTGAAGAAATATATAATATTAGTGCTAAGGCTACAGTGTTAGCGACTGGTGGTGCGGGTAAAATATATCTTTATACTACAAATCCAGATGTAGCTTCTGGTGATGGAATTGCTATGGCCTATCGAGCAGGAGCAATTATATCAAACATGGAGTTTTATCAATTTCATCCTACATGCCTATACCATCCCTACGCAAAATCATTTTTAATTACAGAAGCTATGCGAGGAGAAGGAGCTATTCTAAAAAATATTAGAGGTGATGCATTTATGGAAAAATATCACCCCTTAAAGGATTTAGCACCAAGAGATATCGTTTCGAGGGCTATTGACGCAGAACTAAAAAGATCCGGAGATGATTACGTTTTTTTAGATATCGCTTCATTAAGAACACCTGAATTTATTAAGTCTCATTTTCCAGGTATTTATAACGAATGTTTAAGGTTTAATATTGATATCACAAAGGAACCCATTCCAGTCGTGCCTGCCGCTCATTATTGCTGCGGAGGTGTAAGCGCGGGTGTTGATGGTACAACAAACGTTAAAAACCTATATACAATTGGAGAAACTTCTTGTACAGGTTTACACGGGGCTAATCGATTAGCTAGCAATTCACTACTAGAAGGATTAGTGTGTGCTCATAATTGTGCTAATACAATCGTAAATAAGGTATCAAGGTCAAATATAAAAGAGTTTAAAGAGTGGGAAACTGGAAACGCTGTACCATCCACAGAGGCAGTGGTAATTACTCAGAATTGGGACGAGGTGAGAATGACAATGAATAATTTGGTTGGAATTGTAAGATCTGATCGCAGGTTAAAACAGGCTCTTAAAAGAATGAATCTATTTTCAGAAGAAATTGATTTTTATTACTGGAATTATAAAATTGATAAAAATCTAATAGAATTAAGGAATATCTCAATGATCGCAGAAATCATTATTAGATGTGCTATGTCAAGAAAAGAAAGTAGGGGTGTACATTACAACATAGATCATTTGGGACAATCCAAATCCCCACGTGACTCACTTTTCAAGAGACCTTGGTAGCAAAAATATTAATTATAGAATGGATGATTCTTTTAATTAATGGTAATCAAGGAATTTAAAGGAAAACATAGGTTTTTAAGCAATTTTTACGCTTCTCCCTTTAAAATCAATAATATAGAATATAAGACGGTTGAACATTGGTTTCAATCGCAAAAAACCAACAATTTAAACGAACAGAAATCTATTAGGAATGCTAAAACTCCGGCGACAGCAAAGGCGCTGGGTAAAAAATGTCAGTTAAGAGATGATTGGGAGCAAGTAAAGTTAATTATAATGGAAGAAGGTGTAAGAGCTAAATTCACTCAGAATCCCAATTTAAAAAATTTATTAATTGAAACGGGAGATCAAGTTTTAGAGGAAGGAAATAGGTGGAAGGATGCTTTCTGGGGTATTGATTTAAATAAAAATCAAGGATTAAATCATTTAGGAAAAATTTTAATGAAAATAAGAAAAGAATTCTTGTGAAATAGAGTCTATCTTAGGAATAATTTAATAAATTTTTAGAAAAACTATTTAACTTGGAAAAAATTCAAATTAGAACTCACATTACTATTGTTAGATTATTATATAAAGAACAATATACGAGAAGATTGAATAATAAAAGGTGAATCTATATGGTAAAAACAGGAAATCTGGGTAAAAGTATCAGAATAGAAAGAATAATGAATAGAGACACAAGACGAACGATAATAATCCCTATGGATCATGGAATGAGCGTAGGAACTATTAAAGGGTTGGAAGATCTTGCAGAAATGGTTGATAAAGTAGCAATGGGAGGTGCTAATGCAGTTTTAGAGCATTCAGGAATGGTTGGGGCAGGTCATAGGAAACACGGAAAAGATATTGGATTAATCATTCATCTTTCGGGAGCCACAAGTTTAGCTCCAGATCCCAATAGAAAGGTTATGGTATGTTCTGTTGAGAGAGCACTAAAAATGGGTGCTGATGCGTGTTCAATACACGTCAATATCGGAGCTGACGATGAGCCTGAAATGCTTAATGAAGCGGCTCAAGTAGTTGAGTCGTGTCGAGAATGGGGTTTACCATTATTAGCCATGATGTATCCACGAGGTAAAAAAATCAAGGACGAAAACGATCCTGAGGTTGTAAATATTGCCGTGAGGGTAGGAGCAGAAATAGGTGCTGACATAGTTAAGAGTAATTATACGGGGGATATCGATAGTTTTAAATACATAGTAAAGAGCGTTCCCGTGCCAGTTATTATTGCTGGAGGTCCTAAAATGGATACAATTCCCGATGTGTTGCAGATGGTTTACGATTCTATTCAAGCGGGAGGTGCTGGAGTCGCATTTGGAAGAAATGTCTTTCAATCCAATGATCCTACAAAATTAGTATCTGCAATAACAAAAATTGTACACAAAAAGTATAATGTTGAAGATGTTTTGAAAGAATTCAAATTTGACTAACATGGCAATAAAATAAAGCAATGACATCTAATAAAATATACTTACCATTTGAACAGAAAATAAATGATAAAGTTAAAGAGCAAATTATTAAAAATCTCAATTTAGAATTAAGTTTAGATAAAATCAATTTATTTAGGGTAATTATTTCTTTTGAAAGTTTAAAAAATCGAGAGTTATTTCTTTCAAAATACAATCAATTTAATTTTATAAAAAAAATAGATGTTATCCCTTCAATCGTTTTACAATTAACCTACGACCAAATTCAAGAACTAAATAATGAAGATTTGATATTTAGGATAGAGGAAGACCAAAAATTATTTCTTTCTATGTTTGATATTATTGAAATCTTAGCTCTTAAAAATTATAGAACTACAATGGATAAAAATTTAGGCAATAACATAATAATTGGAATTGTAGACAATGGCATTAACCAAAAGATTGAAGCAATATCTGAAGTCGTGCTAAATAGATATGTTATTTCCGAAGAGAGAAAAAATATTTCCAAAAAAGAAGAAAAAGAAAAGATAAATCACGCTACTCTAATGGCAGCTATAATTGGGAGTAGACTTATGGATGAACACAACAACTATATTGGAATTGCTCCGGGGGCAAAAATCGTTGACTTTGATATATCAAATTCAAATGAAATTTATACTATTTCTGATGTACTCGAAGTTTTCGATTTGATAAATAAAAATCGTCTAAATATTGATATTGTACTAATCCCTTTAACTACCTTGGATCCATCTGATGGAAAAGATATATTATCTTTAGCGTGCGATCGTATGATTGACGAAGACATAATTATAGTTTGCCCTGCTGGGAATTTTGGACCAGAATCCTATACGATTGGAAGCCCAGCAGCAGCTAAAAAAGTCATATCTATTGGAGCAACCACTAAAGAAAGTACTATCGCATACTATAGTGGAAGAGGTCCTACTTTAGATGATAGGACTAAACCTACCTTTTGTTTACCTGGTTCAAAAGTTCAAATCCCTCTTTCACAGGACAAGATCGTTAAATTTTCAGGCACTAGTGTTTCAGCAGCTATAGGGGCGGGATTAATTGCCATCGTAAAGGAAAACAACTTAAATTTAACCTATAATAGTCTTTTAAAAATTCTGAAAAATGCGGCTATAGACTTAAAATACCAACCAAATTCACAGGGATTTGGGACAATCAATACAAAGAAGTTATTCCCCTCATTTTCTCCTATTAACCAACAAATTGAGGTTTTGCCTTACAATTACATAATAAGAAGATCTCTGCAATTATCAATAGAAATTGTTGTTTTATTGTTAATTATATATTATTTGGTTTATTTTTTTATTGCAATACTATCAATTTTTAATTTATTCTAAGCGAGTGGATAACAATATTTCCATTATTTCACATTGCGGTTCCCTTAAGTCTTTCTGAAATACCTCAAATTAGAAGTAAATATAGGGTAAATAGAGTTTCGCTTATTATTGGATCAATATTTCCAGATTTACTTGATAAAACATTCTTATTTTTACAAATTGCTAATGGTAGGGGTTATTTCCATACTTTCTTATTTACTTTTGTAAGTTTCTTAGCTCTTTTTCTATTATCTAAAGGAAATAAAGTTGTTTCTCTCTCCTTTCTAGTTGGTATGTTGTTCCACCTTATCTTGGATCTTCCAGATATACCATTATTTTATCCTTTTGTATCCTATAATTTTTCATATACAGAACCTCGTCTATTTCAATGGATTCATACTTTATTAACGAATCCTGTAGTGCAAATTACTGAAGTAATTGGATTAACTTTACTAATAATAATCGTCAAAAATAATAAGTTATTAAATCTTGATAATCTTATTAATTATCTAAAAACTAGCACGATT
>JBHLLE010000132.1:0-605 GCA_048885945.1 Candidatus Hermodarchaeota archaeon
GAGATATTGATATTAGATTTTATATATTTATATACTTTAATTTTTTAGAATGGAAATTATCCAAATTACAAATAATCATAAACTTACTTTTTTTTTAAAATAAAGATGATAATTTATATTAATATTCGTTAGATTCCTTGTTCTTTATAGATTCTCTTTTTATCTTTCTTATATTTTTTTTTCATTTTTTTTCTCGTTTCCTTCTCGCTTTTAGCTTCTTCTGATTCTAGCCACTTTCTGTGTAGTTTTTCTAAGTTTTCAATAGCAATATCTACTATATCTTTCTTAACAAAACGAGTTACAGTATGTGGGACTTTTTCACCTGTATCTACAATTCTTCGAAAAGTACCAATTTCACTTTGCTTCTTAGTTTCTTCGTAATAGATTTTAGCTTGTTTATATTTCCTAGCGGGCCTCCCAATATAAATCCAATCAGGTTCTAAAACTTGTCCTATATGTGTACTTGCCCAGACTCCGAGGGTTGTTCCACTACCAATTATAGTTCCTGGAGCAACAATAGAATTCCCTCCTATTACTACATGATCTCCAATTATTACTTTTCTAATAAGGAGATAATTATTAATAATCATACTGGAAAAGACAAC
>JBHLLE010000132.1:615-7988 GCA_048885945.1 Candidatus Hermodarchaeota archaeon
GAAAAACTCAGGTACATAACTTTCTTGTTTATACCATGCCTCAATGCGGTCTAGTTTTTCTAATAAGTAGGTGATTATTAACGATCATACTAGAAAAAACAACAGCACCTTGCCCAAGCATAATGTTGTTTCCATATTCAATAAATTCCACATCGCTCCATCCATCAAATATAGTTGACTTGAAATCTGCCCTCATATTGCATAATCTAAACGCTAAATTCGAAGCCCATGGAAAACAAAAGTTATTCCAAGTCCAAAAAATAAATTTTTTTACTGATATCCTCAAACAATAATAATTGTAATCTGGATCTTTTTTATCTAATTTAAATAATCCTTCTTTTGGCTTGTGTATTAGGTGCAAGATTATTAAATATAATTTTCCTAAAAGAAGGCTAATTAATAAATATAAACCCCACCATACCATAATATCTATGAAAATAAAGATCATTCTCCACCAATTTTTTAGAATATTAGCATTCAAAGCAGTTGAATAAAATGTAAGAATCATAACTGAGGGAATTATAAATGACAGAATATGCAAAGATGAATAGATGAGTACAGATGTGAAGGACCAAGAAAACGTATTAGTAGTTATCGGATATTTGGTTATATCAAGTGAATCTATTTTTTGGTTAAGCTTATCGTTATTTTCATTACTCATTAAAATCCTCTCCTAGAATATTCGTAATATTATCTTTTTTAATTTTTCTTACAGGAAATCCTAAATATATGCCATTATCACCAACCTTATCATATTTTATAGTAGTTGCCATTGGTAAAAATGTAGCATTATTTCCCACTTCTAATCCTGGCATTCCACCCATTAGTGCGTTAAATATACAATTATCCCCAATCTCAGCACCATAAAATGTTAAATTTTCAGAACCATAAACACCATCAACTACATGATTGCTAATGTGAGCAAAAGTTCCCATATAACAATTTTTACCAAAATTCAAATGAGAATGAATAAAACATTCTTCAAAAACGCATTCCTTTTCAACTTTATTTGATCCTATAAAATTCAATTCCCATTTTAGCAACCAAGGGAAAGGAGATCGAATGAAAGCAAAAACAGGATATTTTAAAAGAAAAGATCTCCAATGATAATAATCTAGTGCTTTGACTTGCTCATCTAAATTCCGATCAAATATACCTTGAGCGGGACCTCTGTAATCAGCAAAACGATAAAAGGCACTTGTAAATACTGCAATGAAAAATAAATGCAATAAATAAATTCCTACAAAAACTAAAGGAATGACCAAAAGAATAATAATTGTGTTGATATCTAATAATAATTTAAATGAAAAGGGAGTCATAAATAAATTTGGAATTAAAAATTCATAGAGAAAGAATAAAAAGATTATTCCAGGAATAATGTAAGATCCTCCTACAATCCACCAACCAGACAAAATATAAACATGAAAGGGCACAGTCAATTCTTTTGTATCAAGTTTTAAATCCGTATTTTCTTCTCTACTTTTTATATCTTCGGAGAATATTAACTTTTCCAACTCAATTTTATTTTTATTAGATAACACACGATTCAGACCAACTTTAATTGCTGGTCTTTTACTATATATGGAATTAGCTTCAAGGTTTTGATCTATCACTGTCATTGAAAGCCCATCCAAAATGGTATTTTCTTTGATTACTGTACCTGGCATTACAACAGAATGAGCCCCGATTATCACATTATCATTTAAAACAACTTTTTTAATAATTAATTTATCTCCAATAATAACATTAGACATAACAACACTACCTTGACCAATTCGAATATTCTTTCCAAATTCTATGAATTCACAATCAATCCAACCCCCATTCGCACAATTGAATTTAAAACTTTTAACTCCAAGAATCTTTAATGCCAATGTTTCAAAGAGAGGTAAATTTAACTGTCTTGCTAACCAAATTGGCCACTTTTTAACAACAGCTCTTAAACTCCAATAACAATAGTCTTTATCTTTCTTATCTCTTTTAAAAATTCCTTCTTTAGGTTTATGAATAATATTTACAAAAATTAAGAACACTTTTGCTGTTACAATAGAACTTAAAATCAGAATTATCACGCCAATAAAAAAAGCTACTGGAAAAAATATAAAAAATGTCACTGAATTTTCATTAAAGTATTGCCAATAATACCAAAACCAGATTAGAGAGGGTTGGGAACTTAGTGAAATAATTATAAAATATATAATTATATACTTTTTTTTCGCAAGAGTATTAGTTGTTCTGGGACCTTCTCTAATGGATGCGGGTATGGAAATTTTTATCCAACTCTAATTTATGTTCCAATATAGATTAAGTACATAAAATAAAACAATTCATCTATTTAATTTTTTCATGGTTAGTTAATAAATAACAACTCAAATTATTCAAATAATAATATCATCAAAACTCTAAGGTTTATCTAAGATGAAAATTTTTCTTATATTAAGTTTATAGATAAATATCATTATATTTAATCTTAAAAGTGAATTGTAAAGGTATAAAGAATGAGTGATGATAATTTTTGGTGGTGGACAGACGAGCAAAAAGCGATGGCTAAAAAGGTATCTCAGTTTGTAGCAGATAATTTTGAAGACGCGGAATACTATTTCTGGAAACAAGAATTCCCATGGCCTATAGTTAAGAGGGTCGCTGAAGAAGGATTTTTTGGTGCAGGCATTCCGAAAGAATATGGTGGACTGGAATTAGGCGCCACAGGATCTTGTATAGTAGCAGAACAATTAGGTAGATTATATTCTGTAGGGCACGTATTTGTCGTTAGCATGCTTGCAGGTTTAGAGCAAATGCTTCGATACGCATCAGATGAACAAAAGCAAAAATGGCTCCCTAAAATGGCCTCTGGAGAGCAGCTCGGAGCAGTTTGTATAACTGAACCTTTTGCAGGTTCAGACGCTGCGAATGTAATGACTACTGCTGTGAAAGAAGGAGATGAGTGGGTAATAAACGGTAAAAAGAGATACATAACAGGAGGTGGAGTATCTCATAGATACTTTATTTATGCGAAAACCAGCAATGATTCTGCTGATCGAAAGCAATATTCGCATATAACATCTTTTATGGTTGAAAGAGGAACTCCTGGATTCCATTTAGAGCGAGTAAATCCATTAGTGGGTTTTGATAATGTTCCTAATACCTATCTCTCCTTTAACGATGTAAGAATCCCTGATGAGAATAGAATTGGAGCAGTAGGTAAAGGGTGGAATGTAATGATGGCAGGACTGAATTTTGAGCGCCTTATTGCGGGAGCTGTTTATGTAGGTGTTATGAAAGATATTGTTAAATTGCTTTTTCATTATACAAAGAGACGAGTTCAATTTAACAGACCTACAAATCAATTCCCTGGAGTCCAAAACGAAATTTCAGAAATTATAGCGAGATATCGAATGGGCCGCGTTTTTGCGTATAACTGTGCTAAACAATTAGATGATGGGCAGGAGCCTATGATTGATGCCTCCATCGCAAAATGGTTCATTAGTGAATATGTTAGAGATGCGGGACTTAAGGCGGTACAAGTAATGGGTGGAGATGGTCTTACTAAATTTTACGGCGCAGAACGCATAGTCCGTGAAGGGAAAATAGGAGAGATCGTCGCAGGAACATCTGAAATACAAAAAATGATAATCTATCGCTTTGCATCAATGTTACCCGAGAATAATGAATCCGTGAGACTTCGCTGGAACGAGGAAATTAACGCTCCTATTGTATCAAATAAAGATTCGCAATTTAAAGGATTAGAAGTAAACGAGGAAAACATTTTAAAGGTAATTGCGCACGACTATAAAGTTAACCCAGGATTGTACATGACACCTGATGATGTGAGATCTGATATAGGGGGCAGTAGATCAGCGATTAAAAAGGTTTTTGAAAGTCTAGAGGAGAAAAACTTAATTGTTACTAATAAAACTAGAGACGGAAAAATTGCGTTAGTCAAAGCGACATACGCAGGATTGAAGAAATCATTCCCAGATGACTATTATCGTTGGTTCCCCGCCTGGTATAGCGATTCTGATAAGTTTTAAAGGAATCTTCTTATAGATTTCTTTCTTTTTTTTATTTATATTGTGTGAAAACATATACAATACTTTTAAATTCTAAACCATTAAGTCTTTATTATGCGTTTTTATGAAGAATTTGTAGATAATTACGATAAATTAATTTCTTGGGAGTTAAGAGCAAAAAGAGAAACAAACTTCTTTAAAACTCTATTTGAAAAGAATAACGTTAAGAAAGTACTTGATTGTTCGTGTGGAACTGGACAACACACTATAATCTTTAATCAATTAGGTTTTGAAGCGACAGGATCCGATATATCTAAAGCAATGATTAGAAAAGCAAAAGAAAATGCAGAAAAAAATCAAATTACTGCCAAATTTATAGTTGCTGATTTTAGGAATCTAACGAATATTTTTGAAGAAAAATTTGACGCAATTATTACGGTTGGAAATTCGCTTCCACACTTAATGAATAAAAAAGAAATAAAAAAAGCAGTAAGAGAGATGTATAAATTGCTAAATAGTAATGGAACTTTAATTATTGAACAAAGAAATTTCGATAAACTAATTAAAAATAATATAAGATTCATGCCAATGACAATTAGAGAGGATCAAGCATTCTTTTACGTATTAGACTATTATCCTAAAAAAATTACTTTCAATGTCATAAATCTAAAATATACAAACAAAGAGTTCAAAGTGTTTTCAGTGGATTATAATCCACTAAAAAAGGATAAGCTAATTAAAATCATTCGAAAATCAGGTTTTTCGAATTTCAATATATATCAGGATTATGAGTTTAACAATTACGATAAAAGCAAAAGCGATTTATTAATAATTGTGTGTAAAAGAGATTCAATATGAATTAATTGAGAGTAAAAATTAATATTATCTAATTTTTTCGCCTACAATAATCCAAATTTCTGTATTGATGTAGATAATATGAAAAATCAAAACCACAGTTAAGACCATCATAAACCAGTGTATATATTTAAACCTTTTATAACCTATTTTTTTCATAATTTTTGGAGATCTAGCAAAAATAGACAATATTGAGACCATACTCATTACAACACCGAATATAATTCCGCTTATAATTTTAGCTCGAAATACTCTCAGACCAAAATGTTCACTATCAGTTAATAATATTATAGACCTCCATGGTTCTGAGTTAAGTAATAAACTAAAATGTATTATCATGAATAAAATGCAAAGAAACGAACTAAAACAATGTAAATCTCGAGCCTTCTTTTTTTTACCCAATAATTTTGCATGAAAGTTCATTGTAATTCCTTGAAATGAAGATATTACAAACCAAATTAAAGAAGCGAACCCTAGAGCACGCCCCCATTCCCATAAATTTCCATCGATCCCTCCGCTATGATGTCTACAACCATAGGCTCTATGGATATAAAGTATTATATTATATGGGATAAATATAGAGAGTATTAGTGCTATAATTTCTATTATAGAAAGAAGTATGAACATTTGAACCGGATTTTCTTTTAACTTAGATATAATAGAATTTTGGGTCATTTCAAGTCACTCTATTCAAATTTGTAATTAAAATTTAAATTATCTAATATAAAATCTTTATCAAATATAGTCAAAAAATATATATTGATTGAGGATCTTAAATTAACTTGGTTGCTTATTTTAAGCAATTGATTTAAAAAAAAGAAATCAGTGTTTTATTATGATGAATCAAAAAAATATAGAGAAATTAAATTATGGGGACATTTTTCAATTAAAATCAAAATATACGAGAGAGAACCTACCTAACCATTATTTAGATTGGTCAAAAAAGCCCAAGACATATAAAATATACGAAGATTACATTACTAAAATTAAGCTTCCAGAACCAGAGTTTGACTTTGAAACGAAATTCTGGAATATTTTAACAAACCGACATTCGACGAGAAATTTTTCTAAAACTCCCTTGTCATTAATGGATCTTAGTTTGCTTTTATTCGGTATGCAGGGAATTACTAGAGCATTCACTCAATTTTCTTATCGAATTACTCCATCAGCAGGAGGTTTATATCCCATTGAAATTTATCCGGTCATAAATAATGTTGAAGATTTAAGACTAGGGGTGTATCATTATAATATACCAGAACATAGTTTAGAGTTATTAAAAGTTGGAGATTTTAGAAAAGAAGTAGCAGATGGTTGTTTAGGACAGAAAATGGTTTTTAATTCAGCAATCAATCTTATTATGACAGCAATAATAGAGAGATCAAAATGGAAATACTTACAAAGATGTTATAGATATATTTATCTAGATTGTGGTCATATAGGTCAAAATTTTTATTTGGTAGCAGAAGCTCTAGACCTAGGAGCGTGTACAGTAGGAGCAATTTTTGATGATGAATTGAATAAAATATTAGAACTCGATGGACTCAATGAAACTGCTATATATGTAGGAGTTGTTGGTAAAAAGCTTCAAAAAGGTTAGGTTTAAAATTCTTTTTAATAGATTTAAGTTTATAAAAATGAGCGATATTCAAATACAATTTGAACGCATTAAAAATTTAGAAGATCCTGAAAAAATTAATAATTTTTTAATATCGTTAAGTAATACTCCTGATAAGCATCATCTCAATTATGTACATTTTTTTATGGAGAATAGTGATTCTAAACTCCTAAATGACATAAAATTGAATCTTATTTATGAAATTGGAGAGATTGGGAAATTAGAAAGATTAGAAGATAAATATATTAATTTTTTAATGGATCAATTCTTTAAATCTGACAGGTGGATAAGAAATGAGATAATTTCCTCATTAAATAAAATCATGAATAAAACAAGCTTACCCAATTCTATTTTTAAAATTATAAATTTTGCAATTACAGATGAATATATTATACTCCAATTAAATTCTTTAAAACTCTTATTAAATTTTTCCAATATACCTAATGACTTATATACCAGTCTTCTTAGAGGGCTTAACTCTTCCGAACAACAGATAGTGGATTTAATAGCGTCTATTTTAAAGAAATTTATCGTTGGTGGTTCCCAATTATTTAAAATATTGGATGACATAGAACGCTATAGTCTATTGAATAGTACTATTCTAAGAAGGCTATTAATGAGTTTCTTTAGCTCGGTGTTTGATTTAAAAGAATTAGATGAGTTTAAAACGCTAATTTCTAATTCTAACTGGGATAGCAATCATAAAGAATACATTTTAAAAGAAATAGAGACATATTTAAGAATTCTTTCAAAAAATCTATGATTAAATGTATTCTTCATAGGTTTTAATAATTTCATTCAAGTTCTTATCAGAATAAATTATTTCGTTAAATATCTTAATTAAAATCTTAATAATCTCTCTAGGATTCCCATTTGTGGTATCATATATCCTT
>JBHLLE010000133.1:0-7988 GCA_048885945.1 Candidatus Hermodarchaeota archaeon
CAAGGTGGTCCGGCCAGTCCATACGAACAGGCTCGCAGCTCGATCCAGGTTGTGGAATTAAAATATAAAGATGGTGGTTTTAAAAATTCTCCTAAAAATGAATATCCAGATACTTGGAGCACTTTTTACTGTATTACAAGCCTTAAATTATTAAATCTTGACGAACTTATCGAAGAAAAAGATATTGAGTTTGTAATCAAATCGCAAGACTTAGGTGCGGGAGGAGATTGTGGATTTTTTCACTGTATATCTAACACCTGTGATGAAGAATGTGGTGGAAACACATCAGTTCAATCTACCTTTTTATCTCTGTCTACGCTAGCATTGTTAAATAAATTAGATACTATTGATAAGAAAGCAACCTATAAATTTTTAAAAAAAAAACCATCTGACGATCTTGAATTGATTTTTCAAACGTTAAGTTTAAAGATATTAAATAAAAATGAAAAAGTCAATATCGAGAAGAAGAGCTCAATTACAACGATATGGTCTATTCCTGAAACGGGGATAAGCAATAATTTTCCTTCCATTCCTCTCAGTTTTTGGACAACTATATGTCTAGGATTGTTAGAAAAATTAGATTTAGTCGACTTTGGAGGTATGTTTGGTTTTTTAAGAATTATGCAACAAGATAATGGTGGTTTTACAGAAGAATACACAGGTCTTAGCTCACAAAAACCAAACCTACTTAATACTAGTATGGCTCTACTCTGTATTTACTATGTATGGGAAAAATTAATTGACTTAATAGAAAACGATATTCTTTATAAGGGTCAAGATACTTCAAATATTTATTTTTCTCCAATAGGTATGAAATATTCAGTTTCCTCCCGATTAGTAAAGAACATTGCAAGTTGGTTAATTAAAAATAACTGGATTCAAGGAAAAATTTTTAATATTGAATCAAGATTTCAAGACTACTTTGATGAGCAAAATGCTACAACACAAGACATAATTGAACAAATAATTAAAGTAATTAAATCAAACCCAACAAAAAAAGACATTGATTTAAATGTATTTAGTAAGCGATTTGACTTCATTAATGCTTTAGAAAGAGTTAAGTTAGTGATTAATGATTTATTCATAAATGAATTTTTAGTAGGAAATATAAAATCTTCTAAGAAAAAATATATTCTTACAAATTACCTAATTCTCGAGGAGTATATACAACTTTCTGAGCCTATTGCGTATAGAAAAATAATGAAAGAGAAAAATCATGTAATAAAAGCTAAACATGATTTTCTAACGTTAAGTTCAAATTTAAAATCACAAATTAAGAAAGTAATAGAAAGAATTGAATTTATGATTGAGCAAGAAAAACCTTCTGAAGCAAAAATTATATTGAATCAAACTTACGAAATTGCAAATTTACGAATTAAAAAGTTTGAAGACTTGATAGATTCAATTACATCTGAACATGAATATGTAAAATCTAAGAGTTTAATTAGTCAATATGAGACAAATTGGCCAACAATCAAATCTTCATTTGAAGAGTATATTTCGTCTGTAAAATCATCGTACGAAGAAAAAATAAAGGATAAAGAAGAACTTATTATTAAGCAAGCTAAAGAGGCAGAAGATCAATTAGCAATAAATAAATTAGACGAATTTTTACGAGGAATTCTTGAGAAATTAGATCAAAATCAAGGAGAATTAAAAAAATTCTTTTTAGAAAATTTTTTCGATCATAAAGCTATAAAAGAAATAGTAAAAACTAGTTCTAATTTAATAGAGCAATTAGATTCTAATATGGAAGTAAAAATAACAGAAATTAGTTCTCAACTACATTTTGAAAAACTTGTTAGATCAATCGAGGAAATAAAAACAACTTGGAAAAAATCTTACGAACTATCGAAACAAAACTTAGATACCTATCTTAAAATAATTGAAAAACGAGATGAATTACAAAAATTTATTAAAGAGAAAGAAATCGAACTTCAAGGGCTTTCGACTAACAAAAAGACTCAAATAGTTAATTTAATTGACGAAAACAAGCTTCAAGAGAGCCTAGATTTATTAAATAAACAGATTAAAGATTTTAATAAGATCTATTCGAAAGAATACGAATCTTTCAACGAAATCATGAGTAAAACCAATGAAGAGATCAAACAATTTCCAGATTTTTCAAATGATATCATACAAGAATGCAATAAAACGATAAAAGATGAAGAAAATAAATGGAATAAAATTGTTTTAGATTTAAAAAATAAAATTCACTTAAAATCAGAACTGGAACGCAAAAAAGAATTAAACCAGAAACTGAAAGAAGACATAAAAGATATTGAAAATTTAATAAAATCTATGGAAGAAAAAATCACTAAATCAATCAAGAATAGAAAATTAATTGAAGCTGAAAACACTATAAATGAACTCTATTCGGAAAATGTTTTAAAGATTAAGAAATATAATCAAGAGTTTACAAACTTTATAGAAAATGCCACTACAGAATTTGAGACCTTTCAAGAGACAGTTGACGATCTAATTGAAGAATGGAGCGAAAAGAAAAATGATTTTGAACTTAACTTAGAAGAGATTAAAAAAGAGTTAGAAATTGAACTTGATAAAGCTTATTCTGAAGAGAAAAAAGATGAAATATACGGATTAATTGACAAAGAAATATCAAATTTGGAAGATGAGTTAAACAAATTAGGACTAAAATATAATCTAGTACTTAAATCTAGAAAAAACCTCGAGGAAAACGAAGAAAAATTTGAAAAAGAACACTTATCTATTCAAGATTCTTTAAAAACTTTTGATGCGGATATAAGGAATTCGATTAGATACGCTTCAAAAAAATACGACTATTTTGATCGTATAAAAAAAGAAATAGATGATCATTGGGAAACCAAGAGATTAACTGCCGAGAATAAGATCGAATCTGTCTACATTAAAATAAGCGATGATTTCTTTATTAAAAACGTACAACTTATAGTTACTGCGTTTAAAGGGAAAAAAATTGAGCTCAATTATTTATCAAAAGTTATGAAGATTAAAACAAAAGCGTTGAAATTAAAGTTAATTACCCTAATATCAAATTCCAAATTAAATGGTGAGCTGGATTCAAGTAGCGATACCTTTACACTAACCGATGGAGTCGTTCATGAAGGCGTTCCATTAAAAGATCTTGAACCTACTGAAGAAGAACTAGCAGAGAGTGAAGACGAAATAATCAGAAGGGAAATTCTTAAAATGCGATTTTTAATGGTAATTCATTATCGCGTGGGAGCTTCTGTTTATTCTAGGAAATTAGGGCATTGGAAAATGGACTCTGACATGATTGGGGGCTTTCTAACTGCTATGCAGGATTTCAGTGCGGAGATTAAGAAGAAAAAAATCCCAATGAAAAGAATGGAGTATAAAGAATTTGAAATATTAATTGAGCAAGGAAAGTATATATTTTGCGCGTTATTTATTGATGGGCAAGAAACCTATTGGCTGCGTAAAAAATTAAGGACCTACGTAAGAAAGTTTGAAAAATTCTTCGAGTCAAGTCTAAAGCAGTGGAGAGGAGAATTAAGAACCTTTAGCAATTCTGGATTTTTAGTTGACGAATCATTTGAACTATATAGGGTTTAATTCTTTTAGCAAAATTAGTATAATTATTTAAATTTAGCTTGCTTTTTTATTTTAAAATTCTAAGTAAAACTATCTAAAAAGGTGAATTATAATACCTGTAAATGTTAAAAAGGATTTTTATATTAAGAAAAAAGGAAAATTGATGAAAAATTTTGAAAAAGAACTATTAATATTGAGTAATTTACTTATTAAAGAGTTCAATGAAGAGAAAATCAATGCTATGCTTGAACGAATGAAAAATGAATATGAGAAAATAATTCCCGAAATTCCTTACATTGGAGGTTATAAAAATCCAATGACTCTGCTCCTTATAAGTGGTATGTCCGATCTTGCTATTTTCAGAACTTTAGAAAAAGAAGGATTTACACTTCGAGAAATTGGACAATTATTTTACAAATTTAGCGATGAGCGCAATAAAAGAAGAAAAAAGAATTTAGAAAAAACCGGGAAGGATCCTAGCAATTATCCATTTGAGCTAGAATATATGGATATAACAAAAAAATTAAGTGAACATTCACAAAAAAAAGAATATCCGGATGATTGGACTTCGGATTATATAGAGGGAGATGGTAAGTCTTTTGAATGGGGATTTAATTTTCATCAATGTGGTATTAATAATGTATATAAAAGGTTAGGTGCTGAAAAATATATTCCTTTTATTTGTTTATCAGATTTCTCCGAAGCAAATATCTTAGGATTTGGTTTTTCTCGTACACAGACTCTTGGAAATGGAGATCCTATTTGTGACCATAGATATATAAAAAATTATAAAACACCTCAAGCTTGGCCCCCAGATAAATTAAAAGAGTTTAAGCTGAAATTAGATTAATTAGAATAGTATTTAAAAAAAATATTAAAAATTTTTTTACAATTCTATTAATTCAGTTTTATTTGCTTGGTTTATTGCTTCTTTTAATCTATGTTGCCACGCGTGAATTTTATCAATTTGGTCAAAAACTTCACGTTCTTCAATGCCAAAATCAGTTATCTCTTCCACATTATAATAATCGATGTATTCTTCTTCAATTTTATGTCCTTGTTCGCTAAGTGATTGTTTTATTTTATATAGTGGATAGATTGTTCGCCATTTTGTAAAGTTATCAGTCTTATCTATTACTTCTACACCCAAAGCTTTTCGTGGTATCGCTTGTGCTGCTTCTTCCAATTTTGGTGCAATATCGTTCTTCAATACTAATAACTCTGGAATTGTTAATTCGACTTCAATATCGTTTAAGTCAATTAATTTTGCTTTCGCTTTTTGATTAGTTAGAGAAATCCTTAACGCAAGCTTTTGGTCTTCTTCAATAAGTTCTTTAATTTTTTCTTGACATTCTTCGATCTTATATGTTCGCTCGTATTTTTTCATCGATCCCGGAATCGGAACGAATTTTTTATCTCCTTCAATTTCTTTTGTTTGAAACTTTACAGAATCTTTACCAGCTAACCTAAGTCTATTTGTCCAATTTGTCAATTCGGATTCTATTTGTTTACGACGTGTAAACGCGTCGCCTAACGTAAATACCATTTGATTAATCACCACGATTCTTATATATATATTATAAGGTGCCAGCACAGTTGTCAAGGTCTGAAGGAACCTTGTATAGGAATTATACAGATATATTAAATTTTTTAATAATTTATAGGTTTATTAGTTTACCTTGTACGTCAAAAGCGTGACGGGCGCTTAGGTAGACAGCCTAATTTTTTTTATATTTTTTATAATAATGATTACAGTCTTCAATTCGATCTGTGCTGACTAATTAAAAAGTTTTATTTTCTATTTAAAAATTGCTAAAAGTTTAATGAATTTTTATAATCGAATATTTCTAAATAAAAATAAAAATTAAAAAAGATACTGTAAATTGTATATTATCTTATTTTAAATCTTCAATAATAATTTGATATTGTGAAGGAATTCAAATGACAATTCAAGATGAAATGGTAAAAATTGGTGAGAAAGCTCGGAATGCCGCATTTATTTTGAAAAACACCTCAACTGATGTAAAAAACAATGCATTACTCAGAATGGCTGATGATTTGGAAAAAAATACCGAGAAAATAATCAAAGAAAACAATAAAGACTTAGAAGATGCAAAAAAAAATAATCTTGAGCAAGCTAAAATAGACCGTCTTATATTGAATGATGAGAAAATTCATAAAATCGCAGAAGGTTTAAGGGAAATAGCAGCACGGCCAGATCCCATAAATGAAATTATTTCTATGTGGAGAAGACCCAATGGGATGGATATTGGACTTGTAAGAGTCCCATTAGGTGTTATTGGAATTATTTACGAATCAAGACCTAATGTTACAGCGGATGCCGCAGGATTATGCTTAAAAGCAGGAAATTCAATAATTTTAAGAGGAGGGAGCGAAGCAATTAATTCTAACATTGCCATAGCATATATTTTGCACGAAGCTTGCGTTAAAGAAGGTCTTCCAGAAAATTGCGTTCAAATTGTAAGAGATACAAATAGGGAATATGTTGGTGCTATGCTGAAGCTAAAAAATTATATTGATGTTATAATCCCAAGAGGAGGAGAAGAATTAATTAAGCGTGTAGTTCAAAACTCAACAGTACCAACTATAGAAACAGGTATTGGAATTGTCAGTATTTTCGTGAATTATGATGCGGATTTTGATATGGCTGAAAAGTTAATTATCAATTCTAAATGCTCTTATCCCGCAGTATGCAACGCATTAGATAAAATTCTTATCCATGAAAAAATAAAAGAAACATTTATTCCTTTCATCGTTAACAGCCTAATCGAAAATGGAGTTGAGGTGAGAGGGTGTGAAATTACCCAGAAATTAACCTCAAATATAATTCCTGCAACTGAGAATGATTGGGGAGCAGAATATTTATCTTTAAAAGTATGTATTAAAGTTGTTAAAGATATTGAAGAAGCTATTGAAATAATTACTAAATACGATTCAAAACACACTGAATCAATTATTACAAAAAATTATGACGATGCAAGGAAATTTTTATATGAAGTCGATGCTGCAGCAGTTTATGTTAATGCTGCTACTAGATTAACCGATGGTGGTGTTTTTGGTCTAGGTGCTGAAATTGGTATTTCAACTCAAAAACTACACGCTAGAGGTCCAATGGGTGTTAATCAGTTAACTACAACGAAATATATAATTTATGGAAATGGACAGATAAGAGAATAACTATGATACCTGAAGTATAAAAGAAATTTAATGAATTTTATTTTATTAGAATTTCTCTTTCAATTTTCATTTTTTAAATTATACTAATATATTTCAATATAATATTGCATATAAAACACCTTGGAAATTTAAAACTAATAAATTTATAAAAATTGGATTTGGAAAAGTTTATATAGACCGACGGTCAGTCTATAATTATATCATTATAAAATAACAAATGATGAAATTAAATTGGTTAGAACTCTGAAAAAACCTGAAGAACGCAAAAAAGAAATATTAGAAGCTGCAAAAGAATTATTTCATACTCTCGGTTATAATCAAACTCCGGTAAATGCAATAATTAAGAAAGCTGGAATTGCTAAAGGAACTTTTTATTATTACTTCAGGTCCAAAAATGAAGTTTTATCTTGTATTGCATATGATACTGTGAAAGAGATGGTTAAAGAAGCTCAAAAAATAGTAAGTATAAAAGAGATAAACGCCTTAGAAAAATTGAAAAAACTTCTTAGAGGTCAAAGTGAATCATTTGATACAGGATATAAAATTGTAGATCATTTACATCAACCTGAGAACCGAGAACTTCATGAAAGTCTTAACATAGAGATAATTAAGAAATTTGGACCAATAATTGCAAAAGTGATAGAACAAGGTATTCTTGAAGGACATTTCAGTGTAGAAAGACCTTTAGAAACAATACAATTAATCTTAGCAGGTTCTCAATTTTTACTTACAACGAATCTATTCGATTGGTCAGAATCCCAAGAACATTCTATTACTTTAGCTATGCAATCAATGATAGAACGATCACTTGGAGCAAAAAAAGGAAGTTTTAGTTTTCTTCGGGAACCATATAAAATTTCATCATATCAAAAAACAAAAAAAAATAAAACTAAACGAGAAGATTAAAAAAATGAATGAAAATAATATTTATAAACCCTTGAAGTTTTGGATTATAATACTAATTGCTGTCATGATCCCTGGTTTTATCGCCGCTTATTGTAGCTATAATCCCGAATTAGAATCCATGGTAACTCTATTTATTGTTATTGGATTATTCTCACCTGCAATAATAGCAATAACAATGATTTTAAAATCAGAGAATAAAGAATCCTTAAAGGAAGATTTTAAGAGTAGATTCTTTCGGTTAAAAGATCTTAATGCATTAACACTATTTATATTGATTTTTTTCATACCATTAAGTATTATCATTTCAATACTAATTTCTTTGTTAATGG
>JBHLLE010000134.1:0-7971 GCA_048885945.1 Candidatus Hermodarchaeota archaeon
GTTAAAAAAAATAGTAGGAGGATTTTTAATTATTCTTATTTTGTATAATTTTCTTCTAATTCTATTTTTATTTACTTATCCTGAATATTTGGGTACTTTTGAACCACCATTCTCTATTCGTTCTGGGCTTCACTATATAATTTTCTTAATATTTGCGGGTGTAACATCATTGATTTTTGGTGGTGCATTTGTCAGAGATGCATTGAGATCTGACGACCTAACCATACGATGGAAAGGAATATTCATATTTTCTGGGTTTATAACTTTAGCTACTGGTGGGATAATTGAATCATTAGCTGCTTTAAACTTAATTGTATTTATAATAAGCAGACTCTTAATAATATATAGCGCGTTTGCATTCTATTTTGGATTTCTTTTGCCAAAACCATTGGAAAACCTAATACTAAGAAACCAAGAAAAAAAATAGAAAATTAAAAAAATCTGAGAAAATCTGAAACACTCCTAAGTCCTGAAATATCAAAGTACTATTAATAATTTTTTTATTTAACTTTTATTTCAAATTATTTTATTCCAATAATAAAAAGATATAACCTTGTATATGATATGTCCAATAATCTTCAAAAAGCTGAATGATAAAAATTTCTTATTAAAATAAAAAAAAATTTCTAGAAGAAAAAATCAGCGCTGAAGAATTTGTTAAATCAAGAAAAGAATATTTAACTTTAAAAGATTAATTATATTTCATATGAATTGGAAAAAGGAAGAAAATACATTTTACGATTTTATCATTGAAAATAAAGTTGTGGGATTTTTTGATGAACCTCTAAAATTAAAATCTGGCAGACTTTCTCATTGGTATGTTAATTGGAGAGATATCGCTGAAGACGTTTATTTGCTTGATCAATTAACTAATTATCTTATTGCGTTTGTTGAACATTTAAAACTGGATATAGATTGCTTTTATGGCGTTCCAGAAGGAGCAACGAAATTAGGAATAATAACTCAATATAAATGGGCAAAAAAGAAACCTAACTTTCGTAAAGGTGTTTATAGTTTACCAATGGGCAGAGCAAAACCTAAAGAACATGGAAATCCTAAAGATAAATATTATTTAGGAATTCCTCGAGGAAACGTAGTTATATTAGAAGATTCAATAACAACTGGTGAATCTTTACTTAATACAGTAGAAAAATTAAAAGAATTAAAAATAGATATTACTGCCGTTATTTGTTTAACAAACCGAAATGAAAAAAGAGACGATGGCAAAACTGTAAAAGAAATTCTTAAATCTATGGGAATAGAATTTTATGCGATGAGTAATGCTATAGATTTATTACCAAGAGTATATCATATACAAAAACCTAATCCTATAATTAAAACAAATGTTGAAAGTTATTTCAAAAAATATGGGACTAAGCAAATCAAATTATCTTAAACTAAACTAAATTTTTAATTTTTTATAAAGAGATTGAAATTAGTTTAGTCATTATCCATCTGAATAAAATTTAATTTTAAAACATCTTTTCAGTTCATTTCCAAGAAATAATTTCTCCACATTTTTAAGTATTTATTAAATTTCTTAAACAAAATAAGTTCAGTCCTCGTAAGTCTTTTTTGATCATCTAAATTTAAATCACTTTTAGCCATTCTCAATAATTTTAATAATCGAGCATCTAGAACATTAACTAGATATGAATTATAATTATCTAAAAATTGTTGAGGTTTATTCCCGTCTTTTACATCCTTATTCATAAAGAACCGGAATTCTTTTATTTTATTGAGAAAAAATTCATTTTCCTTTCTTACTAATTTATTTTCATCTCTTTCTGCTATAGCAAAACGTTGAAGGTCAATATTATCACATTTTTCATTAGAAGCAAGTTTTAAAATATTATTTTTTATAAATGGAATTGCTAAAAATAGTTTTAATTTATATTTCTTACCTTTAACAAATGGTCCCAGATTCTCACCTAAAATTGCAGTTCCCTTATAGTCTTTTATGCATTCAGTATAAATCTCCTCATTTTTAAAAGCAAAATTTATTCTTTTCAATGAGTCAATTAATTTTTCTTTGATCTGATTCAATTTTCTATTACTCACGACAATTTTTTAAAATAAATTAATTTAATATACTATACAAATTTAAATAAAAAATATAAGATATCTATTAAATTATTAACACCTTTTAAGATATGTGATAATCTTGATATTACAAACAGATCTGACTGAAGATTTTTTTGGAAATACTGCTTCAATAATTCTTTTTATTATTTTTCTTATCGCTTTAATAATAGGTACATTAATGATTTATTTTCAAGTAGCATTGGTATTAAAAGGTGAATTTAAACTCAAAAATAAACTTCAATGTATTATTTTTGGAACAATCTTCAGTTTAGCAGTGATGATTGTGGTCGCCATGGCATTTATCTTCGCAATAAATACCCCAGAATTTTGGAAAGAGAGTGGAACTGAACCTCCAGGATTAAATCCTAATTATCTTCTTATTCCATTTGGAGTTTGTCTAATCTATATTTCTTTTTATCCTTTAATTGATTTTTTATTTATCGCTTTAAGTAAGGAATCTGATGAAGGCTTAACACCATTTCATAAATTTTTAGGAGATCACTGGATAAACAAATCTAATAATAGAATAATTCGCGTAATTTTAGCATTAATTTTTTATTTTGTTGTTTTCTTTTCACCTCCATTACTCTTATCTTTAATTGGATTACCATTTTTAATGATCTGGATTTCATGGATGCTTGTTTACCCTTTACTAATTCTAACTTTTTACGGTTCAAAGGGATATATATCGGGAATAACCTATATGTATTATCATATTCCAGATATTAAACGCTCCATTTTTATGGGATTTGAAGACGGGAAAAGAGCTATGAAAGAATTCTTAAATGATCCCGCTCCAAGAATTGTTTTAGGATTAATGTTGTTTGTTTTTGTCTGGGCGTGGATCTCTATGTTTCAGACAATAGGATATTATTTTTCTGGTTCTCTATTAATTTCACCTTACTCTTATGCTGGTTTTGTATTTGTTACTCTCGCAATGGGCGTGATTGGTTTTTTTACGCGATTCTGGGGTAGAAAAATTAAGTATAGAGCAATTGATATATACTTTGCTGCATACTTAATAGCTGCAGTTGGTATAAATGTTCTGGTTAATTTTTTAATAGTCAATGCTGATAAATTATCTGATACATTTAGTGTTTTAGATATAACTAGCGATATCGTTCCCAACTACTTAATGTTTGCTTGGGCCGCAGCTATAGAAGAAGTTATTCTTATCGTTTTTACTACATATTATTTTTTGAATAAGAAAAGTGAATTTAATACTAATATTAAGTATTCCATGATAACTCAAGCAGGGCAAACTTTTGATCCAATCCCGTTATTTAATTTCATTAAAAGTGATGATCCAAGAATTAGAAGCCATGCTGAATCTACCTTAACCTTGATGTTCGAAAGAATACCTCTTAAAACAGAGGTTAATCTTAATGATATGAAATTTAAAAATTCATTGATTGATGGAATTTGTGATCCTAATCCAAATTCAAGAGAGATTTGCTATAATATTTTAGTTAAACTACAAAAAGATGCACCTGAAGTGATCTTACCTTGGATAATAGAAGCAATAAAATCCCCAAATTACGATAAAAGCATACCGTTCGCAAAATCGCTTTTATCTGCTGATATTGAATTAATAGAAAGGATCCCTCAAAAATTATTACTCAATTTACTCGAAGATCCCGAATGGGAATTAAGATTAATCGCATTAAAAATAATACATAGATTAATCAGAACCGATAATGATTTGATTTCGAATATTAATGTAAACAAATTAATAAACGATTCCAATAGCCAAATACAAGTAGAGGTTTTAAAAATATTAGAAAATTCATTAATTTCAATTCCAATTGATATAATTCTTAATAAATTGAATCATTACAATGAAAATATTCGGTCAGCCGCGATAAGAAATCTTAAAAATTTTGACATTACTAAAATCGATTCGTCAATAATCTTAAAAATAAAACCTTTAATAAGAGATCCCACTAGCTCAGTTAGAGCTTCAATTTTCAAAGTATTTGCAGAATTAGGGCACTTCAAGCAATACGACATTCCTCTTTTACCACTTTTAAACGGATTATTAGATTTAAACAAGGATGTGAGAGATGCTTCTATTTTGGTTCTGGAAAAATACTTTAACGAAGATCCAGAATCATTAGACATCGATTTGATAATCAAAAAGATTGATCCAAATAATATGGAAATCTTAAACAGTATTTTAACTCTTCTTGGTAAATTATGGGATAAAAATCCTAATAAAATCTTAACTACTCTAATGGTATTTATAAAATTTGAAAACCAAAAGCTAAAAGAAAATATTTCACGTATTCTTATTGAAAAGTATCCAAAAAATCCACGTCTTATATTTGATAATTTAATCAAGGTACCAGATACAACTAAATTTATAACAAAAGGTATTGTTTCAAAAACAATCATTAAAATTGCCCAGAATAGTCCAAATGAGATTATTCCTTTATTAATTGAATATTTAGATTACGATCAAGACGACATTAGACTAAACGCAATATCATCATTGGAAGGACTAGCTGAAACTTTTTTCTCTAAAATTGATCTCAAACCTATTTTATATCTTTTACAAAAAGATAAAAATCAACAAATTAAAAAAGAAGCTTCAAAAACTATTTCAAAAATAGCCCAAAAAAATCCAACGGCTATAAAATCTGAGATTTCAACAGTTTTAGACACTTTAAACGATCAAGAACAAACAGTTAAAATATCAATATCAAAATCTCTATTAGAAATAGCAAAGGAATCTCCTGAAATTATTCCCATTAATTCAATTATTAAATTTCTTTCCAATAAAGATCCCTTTATTAGAGAATCTGGAATTAAGATACTGGGCTATATTGGATTTAGGTCACCTGAAGAAGTAGTAAACAATCTAGTGAATTATGGGTTGAACGACGAAGAGTGGATTGTAAGAGAAGCATCTATATCCAGCTTAGGAAATATAATTGAACACACCAATAATACAGATCTTATTATTAATAAGTTGGTGTTCTTATTAGACGATGAAAAGGCATGGGTTCGTAGATCTGCTATGAATTTATTGTCAAATATTAAAGAACTAGATGCCTCACAGATTCCATATGAAAAAATTTCAAATAATCTAAAACATGAAGACCCAAAAGTTAGAGAATCATCCGCTCGACTTTTAAAAATTTATGGTTATCAAAACATAGAAAGAATCTTTGATTCAGTCCTTTTATTGCTAGAAGATAATTCAGAGGAAGTAAGAAATAGTATGATTAATGTAGTCGTGGAGATTATTCAAAAAATTGGACTTACTGAAATCCTTCCTAAACTTTTAAAAAACTTAAGCGACGAAGGATCCTTAACTGTTCAACGCTCTATTGCAGTAATATTAGGAAAGACTGCAAAATACGAAGATGTAAAAATTAAAAAAAGAATAATTTCATTGCTTAAAATTAGATGCGAGATGTCTCAAGATCCGATCATCTGTGAAAATTTACATGTTTTACGAGAAAGTTAACTTAAAAATTTAATATATTTTACTAAATTAATTATCTCTCTTTGTTTTATTATCTAAAATTTATTTATCGTTTAATATTCTTAATTGTTTAATAAAAGAATTAAAAAAAAACAAAAAATAATTAGGTATATTGTAAAAAATAATGGTGATTAAGCTTGACTCAACCTTTACCTTCTACTAGTCAACCAATTCATAAAGTACAGAGATTTGAAGATTTTTATCGGTTATTTCAAGATAAACCAGGGATTTTCAAATATCAAGAGCGCATAAATGAAATACATTCTGAAGGAGGAAATACGCTGATTGTATTATACGAAGACCTTCTATCTTTTGATTCTCAAATTGCTGAAATGTTGAAAGACGATCCTGAATCCTTATTTGAAGATGCCATAGAAGCATTTAAAAATGTGTTGAAATTTCAAGCAGGAAAGCTACAAGATAAAAAATATTTTGTTAGGATTACCACAAAAGATAAAAATTCTCCATTGAAGGATACAATAAGGGGATTAAAGTCAAAATATATTGATAAATTAGTTTGTTTTAATGGAATTTTAGTTAGAATCTCTACAATCAGACCCAAACTGATTAATGCTCATTATGAATGTAATCTCTGTGGAGCAATTATTGTAATACCACAATTCAGCGCGAAAATTAGGTGGCCAAAATTTTGTACAAATAAAAGATGCAAAGCTAAAGCCCAATCTGATTTTAAACTATTGTCTAAGACTTCAGAATTTATCGATTGGCAGAGTATTATGATTCAAGAAGTACCAGAAGATCTTCCTCCTGGACGTATTCCTCGATCTGTTCAAGGAATTTTAACTTATGATTTAGTCGATAGCGTGAAACCAGGAGATAGAATCAAGATCATGGGTATTTTTAAATCAGTCATAGCTCAATCTATAAAAGGTCTTAATTCTACTCTTTTTAAAACGTATGTAGATGTTAATTTTATAGATCCAGAAGATAAATCTGACGAGTATATCGACATATCTAAAGAAGATATAAAAAAAATTAAGGAACTCTCTAAAGAACCTATGATTCAAAAAAAAATCGCAAGGTCTATAGCACCTTCGATTTACGGACGAGACGACTTAAAACTTGCCTGCGCTTTAAGTCTATTTGGAGGAACCAAGAAAATACTAGCTGATGGAGCATCTAAAAGAAGCGATATTCATGTCTTATTTGTTGGTGATCCTGGAACTGGTAAATCGGTCATTCTCAAAAACGCAGTTGAAGTTTCTCCAAGAGGATTATACACTTCTGGGAAAGGTTCAAGTGCAGTTGGTTTGACTGCTGCAGTTATCAAAGACACCGATACTGGACAAATGAGTCTTGAAGCTGGAGCAATAGTCCTTGCGAATGGGGGGGTTGCAGCCATAGACGAATTTGATAAAATGGATACCGCGGATAGATCTGCTCTACACGAGGGAATGGAACAACAAACCGTGAGTATAGCAAAGGCAGGGATTGTAGCTACATTAAAATCTGAAACTGCAATTATCGCTGCAGCGAATCCATATTCTGGAAGGTTTAACGAGTATAAATCGTTTGCTGAAAATACAAGAATGCCTCCCTCTTTATTAAGCCGATTTGATCTTATTTTTAAAGTGATTGACAGACCAGATGCTGCAAATGACGCTCAAATGGCAGAATTCATTCTTAATAATGCAATGGTTGATTCAGAAGAAACTTCAGATGAAACTGAAGAATCTAATAAGAATTTAGCTCCGATTAATGCCAAGTTGTTAAAAAAATATATAAAGTATGCAAGAAGAAATTGTAGACCACTTTTGAGCGTAGAAGCAAAAGAGTACATAAAAAATTTCTATTTAGAATTAAGAGGTCAATACGACAAGGAAGATGCAGTAGTATCAATATTAGCTAGGAATCTAGATGCTCTCGTTCGAATGAGCGAAGCGTATGCAAAAATGGCATTAAAAGATGAAGTTCAAAAAGAAAATGTGGAAGCGGTAATAAAGTTATTCAAAAGATATCTAAAAGATACTGGTTACGATAAAGAAACTGGAAAGTTTGATGTAGATATGATTCTTGCGGGACAATCGCGAAGTAAAATTAATAAACTAACTCAATTAATGGACAGATTAAAGGAGATATTTGAAGATAACGAGTGGAAAGCACTCGAGAAAAAAAATATTATTCAAATCTTGGAATTAGAAGAAAAATTTGAAAAACAATTTATCAAAAATGCGATTGAAGAAGCAGTCAAAGAGGGAACTTTATACGAGCCAAAAACTAACTACATTAAATTTACTCATAGAAACGAATAATGAATTATCAACCGTGTAAAACCTACAATTAAAAAAACCTAAATATAAAATCTTATTTATTTTAAGAATATATTTTTCTTCTGATTATGAAAGACCATAGTCTAAATTTAAATCCATGAATAT
>JBHLLE010000135.1:0-7954 GCA_048885945.1 Candidatus Hermodarchaeota archaeon
GTAAAAAAAATAAATTGAAATAAATTTTTTAATCAACATTCAAGTTTTCTTTTAAATTTTCTGCTAAAAGCCCCAACCTATTAGCTGTTGCTGAGATTTCTTCCATCGAGGCCGTTTGTTCTTCCGTTGAGGCACTTATATCTTCCATTGAAGCTGTCGCAATTTGAATCTTTTTAATTATTTCATCAATATTTTGTCCTGTATTTCCTACTGTTTTTTTTGACTCATCAGCTAATTTTCGAACTTCTTCCGCTACGACAGCAAAACCACGCCCATATTCTCCTGCCCTTCCCGCTTCAATACTAGCGTTTAATGCTAACAAATTAGTTTGTTCTGCAATATTTCTGATCAGAATCATTACGTTGTTTAATTCATTCGTGCGATTTTTAATAGTTGTTGTTTCTTGATTGATATTTTGAACTGTGGAAGCGATTTCTTCAGAAGAAGCGTTTACTTCACTGGCACTGGCTGCCAACTCTGTAGCTATATTTGCAACATTAATACTCGTATCTGAAGCGGTTTTTATGATATCAATTAATTTGGTGTTCGACTTTTCCAGTTGAAATTCCACATAGGCTACAATTCCGTTCACAAGCATTATAGTTATGTATATTGTAGCAGAAATATTGCTTATGATTAAGGCTATTTCTAAATCAGAATAAAGAATAAGTTGTAACATAGTCGACATACCTGCAGTAAATGCACATGCCATAAAGAGTAAATAAGTAATACTTTTCATTCTAAGATATAGACGAATAAGTATAATACCCGCAATAATTAGCAAGGAAAATAAAAAAATTTGTAAAGTGACGATGATTGGACTTAAAACGACTGCAGCAGGCAAAATTTTAGTCATTTGGGATTTATTTTCACTGGTTTTAATAAAAACTTTATAGTAGTCTTTGAATGAAGCGAAAAATATGAAGAATACTATAGTTATAAACAGCAAATTAGCAAATAATTGATAAATAAAATCAATAAACTGAAAAATATAAAAAAATTGTGCGATTGCAAATGTGATATAAACAGGTAACCAATAAATTAATTTTTTATTCCGTATACATGCGATTCCAAATACAATTGATGCAATAACTAAAAGTATTGTATTAATTATTGAAATCATAACTATAATTTCAATTACGCTTACCATAATATCCCCTTAATACCTAATTTGAATTTTTATAAAATCTAATTTTTATAAATTAACAATCCGATCGTAGTCTATGTTTTTATAAATTTTTGTTAAAAAAGACTATTTTGTTCTTAATAGGAGGAAAAATTAAGAATAAAAATCGAAAAGATAAACAAAATAAAAAAATAAAATAGTTATAAATAGATTTTTTGAAACTTATAACGCCAATTGAGCATCTGATGGGGAGTATTCTCCTTTTCCGTGAATCTCGTAAGAGATTTCTAGTTTCTCTGCTTCTTCTAATTCTTCAATTTCCCATTTGAGCGTGTCTGAACCAACTTCGTCAGTGATTTGAGGTTCAAGTGAGTATTCGCCATACTCGAAATTATCAGGAACTTTATCCATTAGGGTCAGGTTTTTAAGAGCTTGATCACCGATATTTTCAAGCGTTAATATGATCTTGTAATTTCCAAGAGCACCAATAGCCAAAACTTCCTTTCCAACTCTGAATTTTCTTCTGATGTGAACAGCTTCGATAACAGGAACATCGGGTCTGACTTCAAGTTCGTTAGAAAGGGGATATGTATTTCCAAGATACACAACTTCAGTTTCGAATCTTGACTCTTGAGCAGGATTGACACAATGAATTGGATATTGAACTTCTAATTTTGATTCAGGTTCAAACATTCCCGTGCTTGTATCCTTAAGATCTGCAAGTTCGATTTTGAAGGTGTTACCGTCTAAGGAAACCGCAGAAGAATCTATCTCAATTTCACTACCGTCCCATAAGACTTTAACCTCGTCAGCATTAGGAGCTTGATATTCGTCAGTGAAAAACTCTTGCTGTATAGTAATGACATTTAATGGAGCGGATCCGTTGTTTTCGATTTTATGAACGGCAATAACATCAGTTTCCTTAAAAGTAGGAACTTGAATGAGCATTTCTTCGATTTCTTTCGCAGTAGGTTCGGCAGTTTCAGAAAGCGTATAGAACATCTCTCCAGTCATACTTGCTATAGATAATTCAACGTCGGCAATAGCAATGGTACCATTGACTTGGGTTACAAAATCAGGCATTACCCTAAACTCTAGAATTCTTCTAAATGAAGGATAATCCTCAGATTCGAATTCCCACTTAACTGAGTGCCATTCTGCGCCTGCAGGTAACACAGGAACATCATTTGGATCAATATCTACGAATTTAGTAGTTTCCGAGTCTGGAGCATAGACGTCTGCGTTAAATAATTGGACTAAAAATTCAGAACTATTCTCAAAGACGAGTTTACAGTCCCAAAAGTTAGGTTGATCGTCGCGTTCCACAATATCTACATAAAATCTGTTAGTTGTGTAAGCGTCAAATTTATCAATACCTAAGCCTTCTGCAAAAGAAGATGCGGCTTCGTAAGTGGCTTCAATTTCACCAGTTTTTCTGGTTTCGATATCGCTTACCATAATATCGCTGGTGAATTTGCACAATTCGACAGTGTTTGGGTCTAAAACGTCAATAGTCCAGACTAATTGATCCCCGCTAATATCTGTATTTCCAATAGTCACATCAATAACATCGGTATTTGAAAATTCTCCAGGAATAGTTTTTGTAATTACGACATTTCTGATTGGTTTTTCGAATAGACTTTTTACCGCAATTGCAAAAGTTACAGTGTTAGTAGTATCGATGGAGATACCATACGATTCTAAGCTATAATCTTCAGAACCTGCATCGTATTCTTCGTCTTCATCTTCTTCTTCCTCCTCTTCTTCCTCCTCTTCTTCCTCTTCTTCCACCTTTTTTCGCTCAGCAATCTTTCCAGCTTTAGCAGTTTGATCCTCTAATTTTGACAAATCAGATTCAATGTCTCTGATATTTAATACATTATCCGCATCAGGTAAGGTATTAATATATTCTTTTATTAAGAGCAGATTTTTAGCTTCCCCTGAAATTTGAAATTCGAGAGTTTCAGTATTGTCGTCATCTGTAACACCTAATTCTTGAATTTCGATTTTATCAGATTTTAAACTTGTGCTACCAATATTTTTAAGAGTGATATCTATATCCCATAATCGATCTGTATCACTGGGATTTTCTACATTTAACTTACCGCTAAAACCTAAAGATTCAACTTTAGCATCGTGATCCGTTTTAACATCTACTTCTTCAATAATTCTCACTACAGCTAATAAACCTTCTCGGTTTCCATCTTTGAGTAAAATAGAGCCTTCTAATTCACCTGTATCTTCGTCGTAAGTCTCAATGTAAGGAGTGCTGGTGTCTCTATCGACTAATTCTGCACGTCCTACATCCATTTGAGTTCTTTTTAATCCTTCAGCCTCTAACGCCTCATCAGCTTCTTCAGCACCAAAACCCATCGCACGTTCTTTTGGTCTCTTTTCTTTCTTCTTTCTCGCCATAAACATTACCTAATATAGTATTTTTTTTGGATTGATTTTTAGTAATAGATTAATAAAAATTTGTTTGTAAAATAAATTAAAATACCTTAGTTAAAAAATATTTTTTCTCTATTTTATTGATATAATTAAAAAGTCTTTTAACTAAAAGTCGATCAGTATATTACATTTAATTTTGATACTTGATTGTACATTTGTGTAGAAAGAGTATTAAAAAAATTTTTTATTAAAGTCATCTGTTGCCTTAGGTAAGATATCTGGTTGTTTAAATTCATAACCACACAATGGACATTTTCTCATTTTTTTTCCAGTTTTTTCATTAAAAGTTTTAAAAGAGAAACCACAAACAGGGCAAACTAATATCAATCCATTTGAATTATTATCTCTTTTCATTTGTATTTTACTTTCTGCTTATTTTTAACCTTTCAATTTTATTATATATTGCGAGTACCATTTTTAATTGATTTGGAAATTAAGATTAACAAGATGTCGTTAACATTACAACCCGTAGCACCAGTAATAATTTCAGAAGAAATTTCTTTAAATAATGTATTTGAATCGTTGTTATTTAAATACTTATTTATATTAATCTCTTGCTTTTGAATATGTTTTAAAGTAAAATTATCAATTAATGCACCCATAGCTTTACTATTTCCTTCAATTCCATCAAGATTTGCACCAATAATTGTTAAATTATAATTTAAATTTGAATTTTTAATTCTTTCGAGAAAACTTAGTAGCATTTCTTGATTTCTACCACCTATTCCATCTCCTTTTATAGTAACAGTTAATTCCCCAGAACCTATTAAAGCTAGATTTCCGATCTTATTAGTTGTATTTAATTCATCCAATTTTTTAGAAATAATTAAGTAAAGTTGTGCTCCAAATTCTCTCGCTTCTCCTGTAATTGAATTAGAAAAGTAATTAATGTGATATCTTTTTTCTAGATGTTTAGAAACCGCTTTTACTGCGGATTTGACACTGCCAATCAAATAATTGTGAACGCGATTAAAGCAAGGATCGTTCTTTTTTGGATTCTCTTGGGTCGAATCCTTTAACCCTTGTAGTAAAATCTTTTTAGCTGATTCTGGAATTTTCTCGTAAATATTATACTTTTTTAAAATGTCTATGGCATTTTTATAAGTAGTCTTATCAGGTACTGTAGGGCCGGAAGCTATGGCATCTAAATCATCGCCAACTACATCCGAAATAATCAATGAAATTAAGGTAGCTTCGCTAGAATGATACAAATGTTTAGCTAAATTACCTCCCTTGAAGTCAGATAAGTGTTTTCTAATCGTGTTGATTTCGTGTATAGATGCCCCTGAAGCCAAAAGTAAAGAGTTTATTTTTTGTAGCCCAACTAACGATAATCCTTCTTTAGGTAATGGTAATAACGCAGATCCTCCACCAGAAATTAAGCATATAAATAAATCTTTTGATGACGATTGCTTAATAAATTCCATCATTTTTCGAGTGCCATTTACTCCATTCTCATTAGGAATAGGATGTGTAGCAAAATTAAGTTTAATTTTTCCTGAAAATTTATAAGAAGTTACATTAAAACTTTCAGGAACGTTAATAATACCATGATATGGTAAAGTGGAGCTATTCTTAAGAATTCTTTCGAGTTCTATTAACATTAGAGCTGAAGCTTTACCTCCTCCAATGATATAAACACGATCGTAGTTATTTAAATCAAAACAATCGTTAAAAATAGACAAATTATTATTTTGAATCTTTAAACTTTTTTTGATTAAATTCTCGGGTCTAACTGCATCTAACGCTATATCTAATGCATTTAAAGCAGATTCTCTTAATTCGTTAAGATATTTATCCAAACTTTTTGGAAGTAATTCAGAGCGATTTTTAATATATGAGTTCAAGAAAAATACTCCTTTTTAGACATAATATGATAAGTATATACTTTTAATTAAAATTAATATAAATTGAACCATTTTCATAAATATCATTATATTTGAAGAAAATTAATCACAATTACAATGGAAAATGAGGATATTATGAGTGAAAATATTTATGATGTAGCAGTTATCGGAGCTGGACCAGGAGGATATCATGCCGCTATTAGGGCGGCTCAATATGGTGCTAAAGTTGCTCTAATTGAGAAACAGAATCTGGGTGGTACCTGCCTTAACTGGGGCTGCATACCAACGAAAGCACTTTATGCTTCTGCTCATTTAGTAGAGAAGATTAAAGAGGCAGGAGAGTTTGGAGTAGAAGTAAAAGATTATAGTTTAAATTTCGCGAAAGCTGTTGAGAGAAAGAATGAGGTTGTTAAGAATTTAGTTGGAGGTATTGAAGCTTTAGAGAAGGCTTGGAAAAACGATGTTTACATGGGATTTGGAAAAATTCAGGGAGGAAATGCTAATGACGGATTCGATATATCTATTGATGGAGAGAACGCCACTACAATAAAAGCAAAAAGAGTAATTATTGCTACAGGATCTTCTCCTGCGTTGATTCCAGCATTTAATATAGATCACGAGAGAATTTTAACCAGTGATGACATTCTACATCCTAACTTCAAAACGGTTCCAAAGACATTATTGATTATTGGAGCAGGAGTTATTGGAAGTGAATTTGCTAATATTTTTGCTACATTTGGAAGTAAAGTCACCATGCTTGAATACCTTCCATCTCCCATCGCGACAGAGGAGCCAATGGTTGTAAAGGAGCTTATGAAAAAGTTTGATAAACTAGGAATTGAAATTAAGACCTCACAAAATGTGCTTTCAGTAGAAAACACAGGAAGTGGTGTAAAAGCAACCACTTGTGCTGCTGACGTACCAAGAGATCAAGTTGACTCCGCAGAAAAATCTACCTTTGAAGCAGAATTATGTTTAGTTTCCATCGGTAGAGCACGCGAATCAAAAAATATTGGATTGGAAGAGCTAGGTATTGAGGTTGAGAGAGGTGCTATTAAAATTGAAACGAGGACCACTGAAACCGCAGTTAAAGGTATTTTTGCCATAGGAGACGTTTCATTCTCTGGAGCTCCAATGTTAGCTCACATTGCGAGTTATATGGGGGATGTTGCTGTAGCAAACGCTTTAGCCAGTATAGGAGGATTTCCGGTAAAAGCGATGACAACAGATTATGCAGTAGTGCCAGCGACTATTTTTACCTCGCCTAACATAGGTTCTGTAGGGCTTAGAAGGAAACAAGCAAAAGATCAAGGAATTGACGTTATGATGGGTCAATTTCCATTTCAATCGTTAGGAAAGGCATTGTGTATGGGTGAGGATGATGGATTTATTATGATCCTTGCCGATAAAGCGACTCATAAAATCGTAGGAGCGTCTTGTATTGGAGCAGAGGCACCAGAACTAATTTCCGAAATAGCACTAGCCATGCAACACGGTATGAGCGTTCACGACATAGCAGAAACTATTCACAGCCATCCTACAATAAGCGAGATGGTATTAGAAGGTGCTGAAGCAGTAGTAGGTAAAGCTGTGCATAAGAAGGGACGACCTATCCATCATTAAATAAATTTACTTTTACTTAACAAATTCTTTTTCTTTTTATTTCTTTTCAAGTATTTGACGCTTATCATTTATTCAAATTTATTTGAAGTTTTTGGGTTAGTTTATTTTCAAAATAAAGGTAAGTTCCAATACTATGTGCGATAAGATTTTCGTTATCGTCCCAACATTGCATTTCTGCTACTGCCTGCCGTTTTCCCATTCTTATAATTTTTCCTCGCGCCCAAATTTCCGTATTAGCAGCGGGGCGAAGAAGATGAAAACTCATTTCAGAAGTTACTACAAAACCATTACGAGCAAGAGCGATTGTAAACCAACCCGCGTTATCTAATACCGTCGCAATTACTCCTCCGTGAATCCCATCTCCCGCGTGATCTAATAGGGGATTATAAGGTAACGTAATAATTGCTTGATTTTCCTCATTGTAAGTTAATTTCATTCCAAAATTTTGTGCAATTCTCGCTTTTTCGTTAAATAAATTCGAGAAAAATTGTTTATAATTGGTTGACATGACTAGTAATTTTCAACTCTTAGCTAAATTTTAATTATTTATTTTTTGTAATCTTATTAATTTCCATTGTTCCAATAATCAAATCTATATAATTCTAACCGATCTCTACAGGGTTTATTTTAGTTTTAACTATTGCAATAATATAAAAAGAACTGATGATCATAACGAGTCTAAATCATGGCCCTGGTGGCCGCAGAACAGAGAGGAAATATCAGCTAGGTCGGCAGGCATCACTTTTATTTCCCCCGCCTGCACAGGCGCGATGGAGTGGCCTTTCTGGTGGCTGCTCTCTTCCTGACAGGATTGATCGTGATGTGGAAATAGGGTAGCAGGAATTTGGCGTGCGCATATGCAACCTAAATTTCTGCTTTAAATTGAATTTTTAAGGAACTAATATAT
>JBHLLE010000136.1:0-7949 GCA_048885945.1 Candidatus Hermodarchaeota archaeon
AACCTCTGAGTAGAATATTTATGATAAAAAAAAGGAAAATATTAACTGGAATATTTATTTCCTTAATGCTATTTTCTATCTTATCCACTTTTTATACGCAACCTGTTTTAGCTAAGAGCGATGATGAAAAAATCAACATAGATGATAGTGATTATGCACAAGAACAATTAAAATCAGAAGAGAGAATAAGATTTAGATTCAGAGAACGAACAAGAATCACAGTTGAATCCAATAAAAGAACAAATGTGTCAATTGATTGTGAAGGTAAAAAGATTGGTGATAAAGATTTTGAAATATTAATTGAATCTGATGATGAGCTTAACCTTACAATGAAATGTCGAGAGGAACAAAAATCAAAAGGACTTCTTAATGGTAATACATTTCAAGTTAGAAATCGTAATCGTTATAGATATCAAGAAGGATTTGTCGTGGATATCGATTCTTCTGAAGACGATATTGAAGCAAAGTTAAGGATAGAAGAAACTGAAGAAAATAGGGGAGGTGCATGGGCATATTACGATAAAGCTGAGGATGAATGGGTCACAGTTGAAACAGAATCAAAGAATGGATATTTAGAATGTGAAACTGATCACTTTTCCACGTGGACTATTTTAGTACCAGAAATTGATGTTTCTTTAATAATTATAATTGGAATCGGAATCGGAGCTGGAGTTTTAATAGCAATTGCATTTATTTTTATGAAAAAGAGGAAATAAAGAAATAATTTTATTTTTATTTTTATTTTATACCATTTTTTTTGTTTTAAATAAAAAATAATCAAAAACATATGTTTTCTAAAAAAATACAAACAAACCATCGGAAAATTGTTAGTATAATTTTATTAACATTAATTTTTGTTGAAATATTATCATTTACTTATTTTGGAGTTTCTAAAAAGGAGAGAAATGTTTCTGGCTTTTCGAAAGAGGGAACGATAAATGCTGGCGAAACTGTGACTTATAGATTTTCAAATAATTTACAATTTGAAATAGATACAGAAATGGAAACTCGTTTAGATTTAATGTATAATGAGAAACTTAAAAATCGAGAAATTTTCATAGAAATAAATAATGAAAAACCAATATCATTCGATGTAAGAGTTGAGAGAAGTCTAGATAATTTCGGAAAATCTGGAAAACCCTCTGATCCTAAAAAAGAAAATATTAGATTGCAGTATAATTATTATTGTATATATCGAATTCAATCTAATGATACCATTGAAAAATTAAAATTTAAATTTGAGAAGGATACGGAATTTGATTTAGATCCCCTAAAAGAATACTCAATTGCGATCTATGAAGAAGATGAAAAATCCTGGGAATTATTAGATACTGAAGAAGTCTCTGATGATTCTGAAATATATTTGAAGGCTTCTTTCTCTGATTTAGAACCAAATACAGAATATTATATTACCATATACGAGATCGGGTATTTACCCCAAGTAATAGTTTTTACTTCAATAATTATTGCTATTGGAGTTATTTCAATAGTTATTTTAATTTCTAAAAAAGATTATATTCATTACCTAAGAACAAGGAGTACTCCAATCCAAACTGGGGCTCATCGCTTAACTTTAGACGAAGTTCTAGAAAACGAGAATAGAAATAATATAATCGATTTAATTTTAGAGGAGCCTGGAATTCATTTCAATGAATTACTAAGAAAAACAAAACTTGCTCCAGGTAACTTAGTATGGCACCTTGATATATTAGAAACGTATAAAATTATAGGAAAAAAACGCATAGGTAATTTTATTGCTTATTTCCCATACTATCAAAAAAATCCCATTTCAAATATAGATTTAAAACTAAGTAAGAGTAAATTAACCTTAGAGGTGTTAGAAATGATTGAAGACGAACCTGGAATATACAATAATTTGATTACTAAAAGAAAAAAAGTAGATCATAAGACTATTCAGTATCATATTCGTAAATTATTGGATCTCAGACTTATATACTTAAAAAAAGAGGGAAGAAAAAAGAAATTATATCCAAATTTAGAAGCAGAGTATTATACTCGAGAGACGGAGTATTAATAAAATAATTTATCAAGCTCCTTCTTGAGTTGTTCAGGGGGGAATTTTGGTTTTCTATGCATAGTTAATAAACCATTTATTTCTTGAAATTGATCGTATAATTCAGTGTAGCAAAACCCATGTATCCATTTTTTTCTTGCATCAAATTCCTTCAAAAGAATAAGTACTGCGTCAAATAATTCCTCAGCATTTTTATATTCTCCGTAACTATATTTTTTCTCACTACTGTTATCATAATCTAATCCATATCCTCCAATTTCACTATAAATAATTGGCTCGTCTAGGTATTGAAAAGGTTTAAGATAAAATTTTGGAATAGCCCTTCCGTATCCCTCAAATTTTAACTCTTCGTTAAAATTTTTAGGCAAGAATTTCAGCGGTAAATAGAAATGCTTTGTACATAGATCCGTTTTAGTGTGCCACCACCCATCATCGTCAATAATAAGCCTAGTTGGGTCAATTGACTTAATAAGGTAATATAAGGAAACAGTAAAATCTACCATCCTTTTGTCTTTTTCTGCGTTATTAACGCCCCAACCTTCGTTTAAGAGGACCCATGCGATTATAGAAGGATGGTTGTAATCTCTTTCAATCATTTCTATAGATTGATTAATAAACCTTAATTCGGATTTTGCAGAAAACATAAATGCGCTTCCCATTTCCCCCCAAATTAAAACACCCATTTTATCACACCAATAAAGGAATATGGGATCAAATGCCTTTTGATGGGTGCGAATTCCATTAAAACCAAAATCTTTTACGTATTGAATATCCAATTTAATATCTTCTTCTGAAGGCGCTGTATATAATCCCTGAGACCAATAACCTTGAACTAAAAATAATTTTTGATAAAGTTCTTTATGATTTAATAGAACCTTTTTATTTAGTTTACCGTTTACGATTGAGATTTCTCTCATTCCAAAATAAGATTTAATGTTATCATAAATTTCCTGTGTTTTTTTATCATAAAGCTTTAAAATAATGTCATATAAGTCGGGATTTTTATCATCCCACAATCTTAATTCGTTTTCAGGAATCTCAATTTTGAATTTAAAGGAATTGGCATTTTTTCTGAACCCCATTCTTTTTTCGTAATATCCCTGTTTTTCTTTAACGAAATCTTTACCCTTTCTTTTTTTTGACAAATCTCCTAAAAAATCCAAATTTAACTCAATTTTAGAAATCAAATCTTTTGCAAAAAGAACTGATATGTCCATTCTTAAATCTCCGAATCCAATTCCAAATACTTCACATTCAACCATTATCTGTAATTGGTCAATATCTGGAGTAATTTTAACATTTTTTACATAATAATCTAGGTTAACAGTTTCCAACCATACAGTCTGCCAGATTCCCGTTATTCGGGGATAAAAAATAGCAGATGTTTCGTGTTCCTTTTCCCAAAACTGTTTTCCTCGGGGGATTTCACAATCTCTACTTGGATCTTCCACGCGTAAAACTAAATCATTTTTTTTATTATTTAAAAAATTAGTTATATCAAAATTAAAGCTTGAATATCCACCTTCATGAGATCCGATAAAATGTTCATTCAAATAAACTTTGCAGGAATAATCAACTGCTCCAAAATTCAAATAAACTCTCTTATGTTTAAAATTTTCAGATTGTATAAACTCTCTTTTATACCATACAACATCGTGAAACGATTGATCGTTAATTCCACTAAGCTCACTCTGAAAGCAGAAGGGTACATTGATTTTTTCGTTAAACTTCGCGTGTTGTTTTTTGAGATACCATCTCTCTTTCAAACCAACATTTTCATCATCGAAACTAAAATCCCATAAACCATTAAGATTTATCCAATTATTTTTCCTAACAAATTGAGGTCTTGGATATTCTGGACGGGATATTGTTTTTAATGTCATGATTCATGTAAAATGATTTAAAATTTACTAATTTAGCTTTAAAAATTTACATTAGAAAATGAATCGAAAAAAATAAAGAATCGTATTGTTTAATACTTCTCAAAAACTTAATAACCATTCATTAATCTCATTTGCAAACATTATTAGGCATATTAAAGAGATTAGGATTAAAATGCAATAGATACATCCTCTAGGAATAAATGGTCCCGTATAAACACTCTGGGCTCTTTCTTTAAATTCTTTGGCTTTTGCTTTATAATACAGTTGCATTCCTTTAGCTGTTAAAGTTAAGTGTTCTTTTAATGTTTCAATAATGTTATTTTCGATTAATTTATTTATGTGTTTATTAATTATTGACGAACCTAAATCAGCGTAGAAGAAGTCTGCAAATCCGCCGTAATATAATCTCCCTAGATGAAGTCCATACTCAAAATTTTTCACAAGCTTATCGTTGGTTATATCTTCTCTTCTTATACTCCCTAAAATATATCCGGTTAGCCGGTCATCGTAAATGTTATCCGCTAAGACTTTAATAGCTGTAATATCAAAATCTTCTTCTTTTGTAAAAAGTTCGCGTAATAATTCAACACCTTCTTTAAATACTAATACTGCTATAATAATTCCAATAATCGCGTCAACAAAATATATCTTAAAAATGGCAAAAGTCAGTCCAATCGCAACACCTGCAGAGATTTTTACGTTTAATCCAGAATCCTTTGAATCACTCATAAGTGAAAGATTCCCTGAAATTCTTCCGATAAAACTTTTTAGGAACATTAAACCTGCATTGATAGCTATTGAGATAAAACATATTAAATATGCTTGGACTGTGGGCGTTATTACCGTTGGATTAAGCAAATTATTAACTCCAGATACAATTAAACTAATACCTGTAAATAACATCAGACCGATAATTATGATGCTGGCAATTTTATCTTTATTCAATTTAAATCCTAACAAGGCAACAATACCAATTTTTATTAAATCAGTTAGGTTTTCAAATCCTTCACTAATCATACCTTGAGAAGCTAATTGATAACCCACTAATATTTTTAATAACGACAATATAATAAGAAAAATAGCAGTAGTTATCATTATGGTTTTTTCGTTGAATAGTATTCTCATCCAGTATGAAGCATGTAAAGTTGAATAATAACTCCATTCTACGAGTTCTTTTCCTTCTGGAGAAAGAGAAACTTTACCGTCTGAATCAATAATAATTAGTTCCTTTTTTCGTGCGTATTGTAAATATTCTTCTAAATCTTCATTTTCGACAACTAGTTGTTTAGTAGACGATATAAAGAATAGACGCATTTGTTCTTTTAATTAATCGATTGTATTTATTCTATCGTAAATTAAACATAAAAAGCCATAAAAAAATCCTTCATGGGCATCATGACGTTTAGATGGATAATTTTTCTTCATAAGTTCTCTTCTTTCATTTTTAGAACTAAATCGAAGTTCTTTTCTTGTGAATTTAGAGTCCAAATCTGAAAGAGGCATTAATATTAAAAAATAGTTTATGTTAATTATATATTTTTAGGATAACTATCACAGTCCTAATATTATATATTCATTGATTTACGTATTTTAACAGTACTTCCATGACTTGCTTACCACGACGTAGTTTGTCTTTTTCAGGACAATGTCTTCCTTCGGGATAATAAAAATATTTCCCATTGTTAATATTATAGTTTGGCTCTAAACATAGCCCTTTCCAAGGATCTTCACCACCGCACACATAAACTAGAGGTATTTTTAAATCTTTTAGCATAGCACGAGGAGACCATTCAGGATTTCTTGCAGAGGGGGGTTCTTCACCAAATAAAGCAATTCCTTCTTTAATAAAATCTTTATAATTCCTTGTAAAAATCCCATCAGAATTTTCTGAAATCTCAAATACTCCAGTTTCCATACATTGTTGATAACGCCAAACGCGCCACGTATAATTTGCAGTTAATTCTTCTTCTCGGTTTAATGTAATTTTAGCATTTGAAGTTGCATATTGCCACCCTTCACCATCCGCAACATCATTATCTAATTTATGAAGTTCTTTTAATAAATCTTTAGTTGGAAGGTTTAACCAATTTTTTAAAAAATAGGTTTGAAATTTCTTAAGTTCCTCCCTTTGAGCTAAACCGTGACAAGCTGCTATTAAAAATTCCCTTTCTAACCACTGATCATCAAAAAGTTCCTTCGGTTCGAGATTATGGATATGCTTAGCAATACCATTATATAATTCATCACCAAAATTTATTCTCATCTGATGGTCATATGTATTCATCATAAATGGCCAATCAATTACACCACTCGAAGATAAAATAACTTTAACATCTTCAGGATATTTAGCTGCAAAATTTATAACTAAACCCCCTCCATAACTATAACCAGCTCCAATCCATGGACCATTGAATTCTTCTTTAAGTATTTCAATAACGGTATGATAATCTGCAAGAGCTTGTCCTATTCTTACATATGAAGGTTTAGACTGATCTTTGTCTGATGTTATACTCTGACCATATCCACGATGTTCAGCCTGAATATATATGATATCATTTCTTTTACCATAGGCATTGTAAAAGGTTAGGAGAGTTTCTTCCTCAAGTTCATGCTCCTCTCCTAAGTGAAAAAAAACTGGTGCGCTAGAATCGCATCCATCAGGAATAATAATATCAATATGTTGCTCAAAACTCTTTCCTTCTGGTTCAGAATGATCGACGGATTGAGTGATTGTTTTATGAATATATTCGTAATTTTTACTTTTCAAATTATTCATCAATTTAATTTATTATTTTAAATAGGTATTGTTAATTCCTCAAGTTCTTCTGGAGCTTTAGTTAATTTTAAATATCCATCTTCAGTAATTAAGACTGTGTCTGAATGTCGAAAACCTCCAATCCCTGGAATATAAATCCCTGGTTCTACACTGACAATCATGTTTGGCTCAAGTTTACGATTGTATCCTTCAGCAATATATGGTGCCTCATGACCTGTTATTCCGAAGCCATGTCCAGTACGATGGAGAATATTATCTCCATATCCTTGATCCTTAATAAATTTCATTACCTTTTTATCGATATCACTCATGATAGCTCCTGGTTTTAATAAGTCATAAGCTAATGCTCTAGCTTTATACATTGTTTCAAATGGTTTTTTACACTTTTCAGGAACATTACCCAAAAAGAACGTTCTTTCAAGTTCTACTCCATAACCATCGACTTGTGTTTGAACAATAGAAACATGAGGTCCACCTTCCTCCATCTCATCAAAAATATGGGGGATCAAGTGTGGATCATGAGAAATAGATGGTGGCCACACAACACCCATTGTTGAAACAACTCTAAAGTTAGCATTAGGTATATCTTGAACGATTTTAGATGTCATAGCATTAGTAACTTCTCGATATAATGCAAAAATAAGTACTTTAGGGCGACATGTCTTAAGTAAAACATTATGTCCCTTATTTACAACTTTACATGCGTGTACTGTTCTTCCTATTTCATAATCAGATTTTATTAGACGCACTTCTTCTATTATATCCGAAACAACTATTTTTCCAGGAGTTTGGTTAGCAATACCTATAGGCATAGCAGATTCAATTCCTACTTTTGAGTCTTTTTCAAAAATTTTTTGATAATGATCAAACCAATTCTCACCACTTCGAGAAGGAAATTCATAATAGCTGACTATTTCATAATCTATCATTGCTCTTTGTTTAAAATGTCCTTTTTCAAGAAGTGGAATTAACATTTTTGGAACACCTTTTTTTGGTATCACAAAAATAAATGGACGCTCGTGAACGTAAAAAGCAAAATTTGTTAAATAGTAAATATTGACGGGATCAAACGATACGTAATAATCTAAACCTTGTTCGCGCATCAAATTTAGAACCTTTTCCATTCGATTAGCAAGTTCTTCTTTACTTGGAGGAGTTTTAATTGCTTGAGGTTTACTTACCATATTTTTCATCTTTAAATTATAATTTAAAATATTTTAAATGAAGCAATTTATTTTTATAATAAATTTATTAC
>JBHLLE010000137.1:0-5329 GCA_048885945.1 Candidatus Hermodarchaeota archaeon
TTCAAAATTTCTTTTCGAATCTTCATATCTTTCTTCAAAAACAAGATTTTGAGTAAAATATCCATTAAAATTAAATTGAAATATGCCAGGAACTTGAGTAAAATCTAAAATACTTGATATACATTCAAATTCTCCTAATTCACTCATTTCATCTCTACAGTAAAAAATTGATGGTCCACGACAAACATCAAAATAAGATATCACTAAAGTGGGTAATTCTTCGCTCAACATGGTATTTTTATTACTATTTTTTATGGAATTTATAGAAGAATTGTAATTTTAAATTCCAATTTAAAAAATCAAATTAACGATCAATTTTTTTTCTTAAATTATATATTTAAATTTCATTGATATTTTGGTTTGAAAAAATAGACTCGTATTTTTTCTAACAAACTAAATTAAAAAGATCGTAGAATTTTCAGCGCAAATATATTTAATTATATATTATAACCCATAATAATCGTTTAATTGGCATAGAAAATGGTTTCTAAAAATAAGAAAGTCTTACTTATTGGTGTGGATCAAGCTATACCTTATCTACTTAATAAATATATGGACGAGGGTGTATTACCTAATGTTAGAGAACTCGTTGAAGGAGGAGTATATACTGAAGCATATTCTTGTCCTCCATGCGACACTCCAACAAATTGGACTACAATAGCTACTGGTGCTACTACAGCCGATCACGGTGTTACTAGCTTCTATTTACATGTTCCCGGAGAACCGCTTGATTTGGGAATGCAGTATAGATCTCGAACCCAACTTTCTCGAAATTGTACCGCGGAATATTTTTGGGATGTTGCTGATAGGAGTGGATTAACGCCATTCGTTCTTAATTATCCGTCAGGGTGGCCAGGGAATCTAAGAAATGGAGCAATGAGTCTCCTCGTCTGGCCTATTCCAGAATCGCTTCCCAGAATAATTTATTCGCCAATAATACAAACTTTTAATAACAAAACAAAAGATTCCAACCAAAAAATATCTAAAGCAAACTCGTTTCCTAATAAAAACTTAAGCTATTCCCAACCGCTCCAAATCACTTTAAGGATAAATAATGGATTAATAAAGATTCCTTACGAATTGATACTTCATATAGTTGATATTAATGGAAAAGGATACGATAGTCTTTATATTCCATCAAATTCTAAGGATAGAGATCAAATTATTAAGAAGAATGAGTGGAGTGATTGGATCTCAATTAAAATAAATACAGCGCATGGTGAATTACCTTGTCTTTTAAAAGTAAAAATTTTAGATATCAACGAAGAGGGTGAAAAAATAAAAATCCAAAGTTCAGCGGTATTTAACATTAAAGGTTGGACTAAACCTGATTCACTAGGAGAGGAGATTATTAGAAATGTGCCAATTTACGAGCCTCCTGAAGTACACGAAGTAGAATATTTGATAACTGGAGAGATAGAACCATATCTATTATACGCTAGAGAAGAAGCTACTTCAATAGCAGAAGCAATCAAATTCACGAAAAATCATCTAGGATGGAACGTGTGTTTTTTTCACATTCATTTTCTTGACACTGTTAATCATAGAACTTTAGGTTTTCTTCATAAAGACTCACCTCTTTATTCAGAAGCTTCAATGGAAAAAGCCAATAATAGTGCAAAAACGGCATACATGATTATGGACGAGTTAATAGGAAATCTAAAATCATGCATTGATGATGATACTCTCGTAATCTTCGTTTCTGATCATGGTGCCATACCTACTTGGAAAAACGCTAATCTTATTAATGTTTTTATAGATGCTGGTTTAGTTGAATATAAATGGGACGATTCTAGAAAAAGATTTATTATAGATTGGGAAAAATCAAAAATATTTCCTTATTTTGAACCACCTTATATCTGGGTTAATTTAAAAGGTAGAGATCCTCAAGGAATTGTAAATCAATCAGAATACGAAAAAGTAAGAGATGACATCATAAACGCCCTAAGTGAGATAAAAGATCCCGATACAGGTCGTCATGTAATAAAAGTTGCTTATCGTAAAGAAGATGCTGAATCTCTAGGGCAAAATGGAGAGAGAATAGGAGATATTGTATATTTTATGAATCCACCCTATCAAATATTTGATGGAAATTCAGCTCAACTCAACGCTGCGGTAATCTCTCGTAGAATGATGAATAAACCTGACATTTATAATGCTAAAGGAATGTTTGGAGCTCACGCTTATTATTTGCCTAATGAAAAATTCGGAGGTTTTTCAATTAGTGTTCCACTAATAGTAAATGGTCCTGGAATCAAAGAAGGGGTAAAATTAACAGATAATGTTAATTTAATTGATATTGCGCCTACACTATCTAATTTTCTTGGAATTTCAAAACCTAAAGATTCTTATGGAAGGATTTTACATGAAATATTCAAATAATCATTTTATTGTTCTTCTTAATTTAACTCTGCTTATTTTTTTTATAGATTAAATATATTTAAAAAATAAATTTTTCATCTTGAATATAAGGCTTTCCAGAGGTTAGACAATATTCTGCTTTGCTTAATTCTCGCCCTAAGTAATTTATGTGATAGACATTCTCTGTTAATTTCAATTTAATAATTCTTTTACTTAAGGCTTCAGCGCTCTTTCCGATAATTAAATTCAAGATTTCGTGATCATTTGAGTAATGAAGTAGTTTTATATTTTTTTCATAATGATTAATATAAATCTTGAAATATCCTTTATCATCTGGAATATATTCGTGGTTTAACTTCTCAACTATGATTGGATTTTTATTACGAATTTCTGGTGTTATACTACTCGTTTTTCCCTTAGCTTTAAAAATACTGATCCCTTGATTGATTGGAGGTGTTTTTCTATGTTTTGATAAGTAATTTAATTTAATACTCTTTTTTAGTTCCGCTACTCCTCCCATAAGTTTCGTACTATGTTCGACCGTAAACAATATTCCCATGTCCATTTCTATTGCAATACTTGCCAATAATCCATTAATCCCTACAGAATCAATATCCATTAATTCTACAACATTAGATATGCCAAAGAAAAGAGGTAATTCCAATTTTGAATTTTTCTTTTCTGCAATTTTTTTTTTATAAAGAAAATAGGTATCTAAAGAGTTACATATCCCGGGAGATATAGGTGTTTCTAATAATGGATCGGCAATTAACTTTTTAAAACCAATTTTTTGTAGCTTTTCTGTTAATTGGAATAAATTATTAACTCGTAATTCAGGTTCTCTTGGAAAATAAGCTTCTTTAATATTAGTTGGGAGTAGTACTATAGGAATTTCCTTGTCAATATTTAAAAAATTATTATGATTTCCTAAATCAAAGCTTAAGATCATATCTATTCCCTCATCAATAGCAGAATTAATTTCACTAGTATCCATCGAATCTATACTCAATAATACTTCAAATTCATTACGAAGTAAATTTATAATTCGCTTTACTCTTTCCGGATTAGGTTTATTTGCCACACATCCTATATCTATTATGTCTGCTCCAGATTCAATATAATGTTTTGCTTTTTTAATGATCGTATCTTCGTTTTTTTCAGTACAATTAACAATTTCTGCGATTATTGGGGGTGGAAGATTACGACCAATCATTATATCTGATTTACTTTCATTGATGTAAAAAGTATGATTCCCTAGATTATTTTTCGCTTGTTTATATTGTCCTTTAACAATTTCATCGTATTCTTTTTCTCCTGAAACTTCAAACAGTTTATTAGCGGGAATTTGGTTAGACAATTGCATATTATCTACTTTTTCAATCACCATAGGTAGATCTGAAGCAAATTCAGGACCTTTTTTAATTTTAATAGAATATTTATCCTCTAAATTTATAGTATTCCATTGAACAAATCCGGGTATTAATACTAAATCAAAACCAGAAAGTTCCTTTTTATCTAAAATTTCCTGTGTTATTTTTTCGGTGAGAAAAGCAGATATAGAAACTGGAGCCAATTCGATTTTAATTTCGTGATTTTTAATTGTATTTACGATATTTTTAATGATGGGATAACTAGCTTGACCAGTAATAAGTAAAATATTAATCTAAATCACTCATTAAATTATTTTATCATATGGAATAAAAATATCATCTAAAATTGATCCTGTAGCTTCTTTTAATTTTAAATTATTAATAATAGGTTCGTATTGCCCACCTAAAAGTCCATTGGCAATCATAGCTGCGCCTTGTGCTGCACGCTTTGCAATTTGACTATAGGAATTCATTAATCTGACTGGTGCAATATCCTTTAAATCGTTAATAATTCTTTCTCTTAAATATTTTAATTCAGTACCTCTACCAGCTAACAATATTTCCATAATTTTTTCACGACTTGAAAAGGACGATGTGATTCCAAATACCGCTTTTTTAACGCTCGATAGATAAGCGTCAAGAGCCATCTTGATTTGATCGTCTTTATCTGCTAATAGCGCTATTTCGTTAAGACTAAGATCTGAATAACCAGCAATAGACGCGACACCACCTTTATAGATATTCTTTTTTTGTATATGCTTAATTAAGTATGCAAGTTCACCATCTAAACTTCCACAGGCTCTAAATCCCATTATGTTAGAGCCGCCAATACCGTCAATAATTTGTCCATTCTCAATAGCTAAAACAGCAGTAAAACCATATCCAATTTCAACCATAATAAAATTCGTATTTTCAGGAATTGCCTTAAATTTCTCCATCTGGTCTCTAATACCAGTAACCGCAGTACATAATTTATCAGCTGTTCCCATATCAATTTTGTTGATTTTTCGATATCTTGGAACGGTTGGCAAATGTTTTACTCCTGGTACGATCACTCCAGAAATATTATTTGATTTGATTCGCCTTAAAATTTCACCAAGACCAATAAGTTTATCTTTATCTTTCTGCTCAAATTTTAATAGGGTAAAAAAAATATCTTTTTCAGTTAAATCTTTTACTTTTTTTAATGGTAATCCAAATCCAGATGGAGCTACCATCAAATCAATATTTTCAACCGACTTTATAATTGTTATAGCTTTCTGTGGTTCGTTAATTAATTCTTTTGTTGGGAGTGATGTATCTAATATTATTTTGTTATCTTCCAAACCAAAAAAGTCCCATGATTTACTTCCAGGATCTACACCTAGTACCTTCATCTGAAGTCATTTAATGTATCAATTTTAAAAATTATTAATTTTATCCTTTACGAAAATCATAGTAATTGTGTTTATAATTTTCAACATTGATGTTCATTGTAAAATTATTTATGGTTAAAGAATAGTTAGCAACAATTGAAAAACTATTTTAAAAATTCTTTCGAATATTGACTTACTTTTATGGATTTTAAGGCATATGTTTAAAAATTAAATAGCTTATAG
>JBHLLE010000137.1:5339-7904 GCA_048885945.1 Candidatus Hermodarchaeota archaeon
AGATATTAAGTAGATGAATTTTTAAAGCTATTAAAAATTCGAGTATTTTTAATAAATCAAATATACTATTTCAACTTAAAATAAAATTTTATGTATGGAAAAAATTGAAATTATAATCTTAGGGTGATAAACTATGTTTGTAAATGTATATGTATGTAAAATTTGTGGAGAAGCTTATATTGGCGAAGAAGAACCTTCTCGATGTCCTTTTTGTGGGGTATATCAAAAATATCTGGTAGATGCTAAAGACTACAATGATAAGGATCCTTTATCTACTTTTGATGTTGAATTAAACGAAAAAGATAAAGAGAATGCCGAAAAAGCACTAGAAGTGGAAATATCAAACACAATATTTTATAAATGTGCAAGTAAAAAAACCAACAGTTTAGAAGGCCAAAAATTATTTAAAATTCTTTCTAAAGTAGAAAACGAACACGCTTCTGTCTGGAAAAAAATTTTAAAACTTAGTAAACTTGACATGAGCAGAAAAGAAGAGTGCGTTGTAGAATACGTAAAGAATCTGGAAAACTCACACTCTCGAGAAGAACGCGCAATTAAATTTTATAACCAAGCTGCTGCTGAAGCTACAAATCCTCGTGTAAAAGAAATTTTTAAAGCATTTGTAGAGGTAGAAACAGACCATCTTAAATTATCTGAAGCCAGGCTTTAAAATCTATAAGATATTTATACTCTTATTTTTTTCCAAAATTTAATTATTTTAATCACTTTAAAAGAAGAAAAAAAAGACAAATTTTATTATTTGTAGTTTAATTATTAGATTTTTTTATCCTATGATATACTTTTTCTGGTAAAAAGAATCCAAAATATAATAGAATTCCACTTAAAGCTATGAAAATATGTGTTATGACAAATATTAAGGTAACACTGGGTGAGATATGATATTGGTCGTAAACACCTCCTTGAGCACTTAAAGATAAAGAAATTTGCATAATGATCGTCGCTATTGAGGAAATAAGAAAAGCACTTAGCAAAAAATTTGATTTTATTTTAGCTTTAGGATCTCCTGATTTTGACGATTCCCTTACAATGAGAACTCCAGTCGTTAATATCGAAATCATAAAAAAGACTAAAGTTACTGTTAAAAACATGTAATAAATTATTGTGAAAATTGTCTCTACACCTGCTCCAAGTATGTTCGAAAAATCTACTAGTAATGCAAAAATGTACATAATTAGTGATATGATTAAGATAATGAAATAAACTATTAAGATAATCGTTTGATTCTTTTTTTCTGTAGGAACAAGTTTAGTAAATGAATACATCCATAATAAGAGAGCTAGAGGTACAAATATTCTAAATGTATGAATTAAAAATGTAAATAATAATTCATCAGGTTCTCCATATAAAAGAATGTGGATAAAATAGTATAAATTATCCCATCCAACACTACTAATCAGTATCGCCGTCAAGCCAACAGATACAAGTTCAATATGTTTATGTTCAATATATTTTAATATTATTTTTATTCCAATTATTATAAAAACTGAAATATATATAGAATAAGTTATCCCCACAATAAGATCAACTATTGATAAATCTGATAATGACATATTAAATCCCCTAATTATTAGAAATAATAACTTTTTTAATTATTATTAAAAATGAAATAACGTCATCTAATATAAATATTGAGTTAATTTATGTTGACTTTTTCTTAGTAATTATATCAAAAGAATAGAAAATTTGAAAATTTTAAAAAAAAATAAAATATAATCGTATCTATTAGCTTTTTTTATCCTATTTTTAGTTATATTTTATTAATCAGATTTTTTTGATAATTTATATAACCATTCAGGTAAAAAGAATCCAAAATAGAATAGAACTCCACTTATAGCGACGAAAAATTGTGTTAATACAAATATTATTGCAATACTAGGCGCAAGATGATATTGATCATATACTCCTCCTTGACCACTCGTAACTAAAGAGATTTGTAAAATCGTTGATGAAACGGTGGAAATAATGAAAGCACTTAATAAAAATTTAGCTTTTATTTTAGCTTTAGGATCGCCAGATCTTAATGAATCTCTTACAATGAGAATTCCTGTAATAAGTAATGAGATCACAAAGAAAATTGAAAATATTGTTATATATTGGTAATAAATAACTATAAACAATGCCTCTTCAGCTGCTCCAAGTATATCCGAAAAATCTACTATTAAAGCAAAAATATACATTATTATTGCCACGATTTGATTAAGGATATAGATTGATATAATAATTATTTGATTCTTTTTTTTCACAGAAATAAGTTTATTAAATGAGTACATCCAAAATAGGATTGCAAGGGGTGGACCCAATCTAAATGTATGAATAATAAATGTAAACGTCAATTCAGAAGGTTCTCCGAAAAAAAGAACGTGTATAAAGTAATATAAATTATCCCAAGCCATACTACTAACGAATAACCACGATAATCCAACACTAATTAGTTCAATTCGTTTATGTTCAAAATACTTCGATGTGATTTTAATGCCAATTATTACAAAAATTAGAATAAATATTAAATATGTTATCCCAGCCCTGAGATCAATCGTTGATAAA
>JBHLLE010000138.1:0-1385 GCA_048885945.1 Candidatus Hermodarchaeota archaeon
ATTGAAATTAAAAGAATCTGAAGAAAAATACCGCGAATTGTTTGAAAAATCACCTATTTCACTCTGGGAAGAAGATTTTTCTGAGGTTAAGAAATATACTGACAATTTGAAAGCTCAAGGAGTAGTAAATCTAAGAGAGTATCTCGATGAGAATCCAGAAGCGATTATTAAAATTATTTCATTGGTAAAAATTTTAAATGTTAATAAAAAAACTCTTGAGATGTTAAAGTTTGATACAAAAGAGGATCTACTAGTTAAATTAGGTAATGTATTTACAGATGAAGCGTTTAAAACCTATAAAGAGGGGATTATAGCTTTTTTTAACGGTGAAACTAGATTTGAGTCAGAATTAATTGTAAATACAAAGCAAGGTCAACAATTAAATATTCTAACCTTAGGAGAAATCGTATCAGGATACGAAAAAGATTGGTCAAAAGTATTGAACTCTGTAATTAATATTACTGCTCTCAAAAAAACAGAACAATTATTAATAGAATCCGAAGAAAAATTTAGGAATATTACGGAGCAATCTTTAATGGGTATTGGCATAATCCAAGATAATAAAATTAAGTATGTCAATAAAAAGTGTGCTAATATATTCGGGTATACTATTGAAGAAATGATGCAATGGGCTATAAAAGATGTAGTTAACGCCATGCATCCTGAAGATAGAGAATTTCTGATACCACAAGTAAGCAAAAAACAGAGAGGTGAAAATGGATATGAAACTTCTTATCAATATCGTGGTATTAAAAAATCGGGTGAAGTAATATGGATTGAGAATTATTCTAAATCAATTCAATATAATGGTAAACCTGCAGATTTATTAACTATAATAGATATTACAGAGCAAAAAATAGCAGAACAGAAGTTAAGAGAATCAGAGGAAAACTATCGACGAGCCTATGAGCGAGAAAATTTTTATAAAGATTTGTTTACCCATGACATGAGCAATATTCTTCAGGGAATGCTTACTTCTCTGGAAATCTACGAGTTAGAATCTAATACTCCTGAATTAACGGATAAATCAAAGAATTTAACTAAAATATACAAAGACCAAGTGAAAAGAGCAGTTAGTTTAGTAAATAACGTAAGAAAATTTTCTGATCTTGATAAATCTCAGATAATTTTAGAAAAAATTGATTTTAGAAAAACAATTGCTAAAGCTTATAATATTGTTTTAAATCAGGTAAGAGATAAGAAAATCAATCTTCGTACTGATTTTTTATCAAATATCTTTATAATAAAAGCAGATGACTTTCTGGTAGATGTATTTGAAAATCTGCTCTATAATTCTGTTAAATATAATGAAAACGAAGTAATTGAAATTACTATTAGATCGTCTACCACAGAAAAAGATGATAATCGACTTTTAAAAATAGAAA
>JBHLLE010000138.1:1395-7888 GCA_048885945.1 Candidatus Hermodarchaeota archaeon
ACGGTAAAATATCTGTAAGAATAGAAAAAGCAGATGAGAAAGTGACAATCTCTGTCATGGATAATGGAATAGGTATCCCAGACTTTAAAAAAGAAAGTATATTTATGAGAGGAATGAAGGAATATAAAAGTGTTAGCGGTATAGGGCTTGGTCTCTCTCTTGTAAAAAAAATCCTAGAGAATTATAATGCGGAAATATATGTTGAAAATAGAATCAGAGAAGATTATACTAAAGGTAGTAATTTTATTATAGTTTTTTCACAATTAGCTTAAAATAGTGGATTTCATTAATACTAAAAAATATTAATTCCTATTTGATATTTTGAAATAGTGCTGTTATTTTTTACTATTGATTTTCGTTTAATTTATAAGTTCTCGTAAAATTAGGCGTTTCCTTTTTATTTAATTAATTTTAAATATTTTAGAATTGATTCCTATTTATTACTAATTAATTTTAAAATAGAATGGATATTTTATGAGTGAAGAACCAACAAGTACAAAAAAAAGGTTTTTATTCGGGCTTAGTGCGTTTCCAGATCAACTAACTTATCAAGCATTCACTGTTCTTGTATTTACCTATTATTTTGCGGTCGTAGGTATTCCTATATTTCAAATGTGGCTTGCTTTCTTTGCTTGGGGGATCTGGAATGCAATAAATGATCCACTATTAGGAGCTTTATCAGATCGAACTAAACAAAAAGGAAAATTAGGTAAACGCAAATTTTATCTAATTATTTCATTAGTCCCACTTTCCTTAATGATGATACTACTTTTCACAGTTCCGGCAGGAATCGAATTTTATTATTTCATCTTCATCATTTTCGCTTTTGAATTTGTCTACACTCTTTTCGACGTAAATGTTAATGCCGTTTTTCCTGAAATGTTTCCAACCGAAAAGGAAAGAGCCTCTGTTAATATTTTCTTAAAGGGACTCACACTTATAGCAGTAATAATTGCTTCTGTAGTACCAACACTCATTATTTCACCACTTGTTCCTTTAACAAATTCTCCTACTGAAGTTGCCAAAATCCAGTCAATGTATATTATGGCTGGTATTGTTTTAGCAGTCATCACCTTCGTGTTAGCTATACCATTTTTAAAATATGGAATTGACGAAAAAGAAGAGCTTGACGAGCATTTTGAAAAGCGACCTGCATTTTTTGAATCTTTAAAACATACGCTTAAGAATAAAACGTTTGTTAAATTTACCATTGGAAATACTATGATTTGGTACTGTTTTACCGTGTTATTAACTGCTTTTCCTCTATATGCTGTGTTTGTTCTCGGTATAGAAGAAGATTCTTTCTTAGTCGGAATAATTTTAATGACAGTACTTCTTTCAGCAGCACTATTAATACCAGTGCATCAAAAAATAGGTTCAAAAATAGGAATGAGAAATGGTATGATTGTGGGATTAATTCTTTGGATTGTTGCCCTTTTTCCATTAGTTCTCTTAACTAACGATGAACTAAGTCGAATGCTAGCAATTGCAGTATTTGCGTTTATGGGATTTGGATTAGCTGCTGCCCTTTTTTATATCGATATACTCCATGGTGATGTTATAGATCAAGATGCTCTCAAATTTGGCGTTAAAAGATCTGCCAGTTTTTATGGTATTAATGCGTTAATTCATCGAATTTCTACTCTTTTATCTATAACTACTATAGCTTTAGTATTTAGCGGTACAGGATGGGCTGGATACGATCCCAATCCAGGAGTGAATGTTATAATAGGCTTAAAACTTCTAATGTTCTTATTTCCAGCACTAGCATTAGTTGTTTCGATTATATGCTGGAAAGTTTACGAATTACATGGTGAAACCTTAGCAAAGATGAGAGAAGAGTTAGCAAAACACCCTGAAATAAAATAATTATTCCTTTTTCCTTTTTATTTTTTTTTTTTTTAAAGTGAAGAACCTTTTTCGATTATGTACTTTCTTTTATTTGTATTATAAAGCCTATTAGCAATAAGAATAACTTTTTTATCAAGTAAATTGTGGTATTAATTATTGGATGAAAAACTATCACATTAGGCGAACTTATGAAACCTTTTTCTTTATTAATAAAACCTGCTTCAGCTGATTGCAACCTAAGATGTGAATATTGTTTTTATATTGACCATTTAGAAATGGTTGATAAAACACCTCGTATGTCTGACGAAGTTCTTGAGAAAATGATATCTAGTTATATGAAAACTGACCAAAATGGGAATTACGCTTTTGGTTGGCAGGGGGGCGAACCTACGATAATGGGTTTGGACTTTTTTAAGAAGGTTGTAGAACTTCAAAAAAAGTATGGTCCTCCTGGAGCTGCTGTTAGTAATGGACTTCAAACAAATGGTATACTTATAACAGACGAAATGGCAAGATTTTTTTCTGAATATAAATTTCTTGTTGGAGTTAGTCTTGATGGTCCTCCCCATCTTCACGATTATTATAGAAAAACCATTAGTAGAAAGCCTACTCATTCCTTAGTAATGAGAGGGATAGAAAATCTAAGAAAAAAAAATGTAGAATTTAATATTCTGATATTAATCAATAATAAAACAGTAAAGAAACCTTTAGAAATTTATCAATACTTTAAAGATCAAGGGTTTTATTATCATCAATATATTCCTTGTGTAGAATACGATGAAAATAGCAATCCTCTCCCTTATTCTATCAATGGTGAAGATTGGGGTGTTTTTTTATGTAAATTATTTGATGAATGGATTAAGGAAGATATTTATAAAGTTTCTATTCGGCTTTTTGACTCGATTTTGGAATATTTAATCTATGGCAGATATAATGTCTGTGTAATGAATAAGAACTGTTGTCAATATTTTGTAGTTGAATATAACGGCAATGTTTATCCCTGTGATTTTTTTGTTAGAGAAGATCTATTATTAGGAAATATTATGACAGAATCCTGGGAGGATTTCTTAAATTCTCCAGTCTATAATCATTTTGGAAATCAAAAAAGTGTTTGGAATAAGGCGTGTGATTTATGTCCTTTTCTTAATTTTTGTCATGGAGATTGCCAAAAAATCCGAGTGGGTGGTAATGATTCCTCAAAAACGCTTAGTATTTTGTGTAAAGGTTGGAAAAAATTTTATGCGCACACTCTACCTCATTTTGAAACTCTAGCAAATAAAATAAAAGTTGAAAGGAATATCCCCTCAACAACATCTATAAAAGTAAAAAAATTTGGGAGAAATGATCCTTGTCCATGTGGGAGCGGTAAGAAGTACAAATCTTGTTGTATGAAGTGATTAGAAAGCTCTCATAACAATAGCCAAATAAAACTATATATTAATATATGTTTCATTTCAAGAGACTATATGTTCTAACTTATTTATTTACAATTTAAAGTGTTATAAAAATGCCGACTTTTGGACACATTTTTTATAGTTTATGCCTTCTTATTCCAATATTGTATTACACTAAAGATAAATTTAGCTACAAAATCGCTTTTATTTTTCTCGCAAATAATATTTTTGGCCCAGATATATTGCATCTTTTCTTTATTCCCTACTTTCATAACATTTTAGGTTACGCTATCTTATCTATTCCTCTCTCTTTAGTATATTCATACAGCTCTCGGTTTACATTAGTCAAATCGGAAAATTCTTTTCCTTTAAAATTTGTAGATGAAGGAATTAGAGAAGTAAACTGGAAAAATTCTTATATGGTTTCTGTCGCTGGAGGTATTTCCCACTTTTTTATTGATCAATTTTATCATTTCGAGAAAGAGATGCATATCTGGTATGGTATTGATATTACACACGATCAAATGCTAGCATGGGGGGGAACAGCTTATCATGTGATTGATCCCTTAATGATAATAGGAATGATGATCGTAGTAGTAACCATTCTACTCTCTATGTATTATTTTAAAAAGGGTTATAAAGCAACGTTTAAAGCACTTATAATAGTTACTGCTCTTTCAATTTTTCTTATGCTTGCAATTTCCACCGCGGTTTATGGAGGTGAGCGTGAATTTGGAGTAATAGTTCATTGCATTATCTATGTGTTGATACCTCTTTTTTTACTCATGTATACTGCCCGTGATGTTCAAGATAATCCTATTACTGAACCAGATGTGCCTAAAATTGACAGAAGAAAGCTTTTATACATTGTGAGTATTATATGTATTTCTTTGGCGTCATTTTTTCTCTATTATGCCTTTTATGCTTTAACAAATTTGGAATATTTATCAAAGAGAATAGCGGAAGGAGGGGGACAGACAGTTAACGAAGTGAGGTCTTCAATCGTTATAATTGTTTATGTTCTCGGTTTTACAGCACTAGTACTACTTTTTGGATCGATAGGGTTATTATTCAAGATTAAAATCTGTAGATATCTTGTAATAGCTACCACATTAGCGTTTTTTATATTTGGATTTCCCCTAGCCATTGCACTTTTCTTGTGTGAAAAAGATGTAAAATCTCTTTTTGGTAAGGAATCTTTAAATTAACTTTTTTTTCCTTTTTTTCAAAAGAAACTTGTAGTCTATTAATTATTTTTAAACTTAATTCAAATTTTAAAGAGAGTAAAAATAAAAATAATTATTTTAAACCAAGCATTTCTCTAGCTTCATCAATAGTCGCGGGCTCTCTCCCGATTTCTTTGGCTAATCTAACCATTCTTTTTACGAGCTGTGCGTTGTTTTGCACGAGTTCACCTTTACGGTAATAAACAGTATCTTCTAAACCTGTTCTAATATTACCACCCATGCACATAGCTATCATGGTTGTTCTGAGATTATACCTTCCAATAGTAACTACCTGCCAGGATGACCCTTCTGGAAGAAGGTCCACCATGTTTAATAGGTTTCTAATTCTGGCAGGAGCACCTCCTTTAATTCCTAATACTAAACTGAAATGGAGTTTTTCATTTGGATCAAAAACTCCCATATCAACTAAATCCATAATGTTCGCTATGTGAGCTGTATCATATACTTCAATCTCTATTCCTGCACTAATCTTCTTACATCCTTCAACATATTGCTTATTAAATTCGATGGGATTATTAAAAAGTGAAGCCGTCTGCATACCTCTCATATCAGTCCTGAATTCGAAAGTACCCGCATTTATAGTGAACATATCTGGTTGTGGATCAATATTAAGTAAATTAAGTCTTTCTTCTAAAGTGGCCATTTTAAGTGCCTGACCATACCTTCTACCCGATTTGCTTACCTTAACTCCATATTCCACACGAGCTCCAATTCCATTCCCTATTTGAGTTATTATAGGGCATTTTTCTTTTATCAAACTTACCGTTTTATTATACACATTTAAATCCGCTGTTGACTGCCCATTTGGACCTCTAACATGGATATGGCATACCGTTGCACCAGCTTCAAAACATTCTAAGGCATCTTTCGCTTGTTCTTCGGGTGTGATAGGTAAGCTTGGATTTGACCATTTTCCATGCGCTCCTCCCGTAATTGCTGCGGTAATAATAACTTTCTCGTCTGACAATAAATTTGGTCTCAAACCTGTTTAACCTCTTTCTAAATTTATAATATTTTATTTTAATTGCAAATTGTTGAGAAGGAAATTTATAGTTTATGCTTAGATCAAAATTGATTAAAGCACTAATTAATTATATAAAATATTTTAATAGAAATAATTAACCTAATTTTAGCAACAAAAAAGATGGCAGACGTTAATTATATTTTTCTTTTATCTTTAGTCATCATCGTAATTGGGTATCTTGTTAAGAAATTAAATATTATAACCGAAGAGAACGGTAAAATTGTTGCTAAAATTATCTTTAACATAACATTGCCCGCTGTAATTCTAAAAGTCACGAGTTCGTTAGAATTTAAAGCATCTTTAATAATTTTACCTTTAATTAATATTGCTTACGGATTTTTTATGGCAGGAGTCGGTCTTATTGTTTTCCGAAAGCGAGAACGGAAAGATAAAGGATTGATTTTAATGACATTAATTGGTTTTAATGTCGCTCACTTTTCGTTTCCTCTAATTGAAGGAATTTGGGGCGAAGAAGGACTACAACACATAGCTTTAATTGACGCTGGGAATGCCTTCACAATCTTTGTTTTATGCTATCTTATCGGTTCTATTTTTTCCTTCAATAATAATTCCGAAGGACAGAGTATTAATTTAAAGGAGATTGGTAAAAAGTTATTAACTTCTGCTCCTTTACTAAGTTATATTCTTGCTCTTACTATTAATTTTTCAGGAGTAACTATTCCCTTATTTTGCATGGATTTATTAGATATCTTATCGAGAGCAAACACTGCGTTATCTTTACTTTTATTGGGGATATATTTGAATTTTAGATTTGAAAAATCGGAATGGAGTACAATTATTAAGGTTCTTGCTATACGCTATACGTTTGGATTATTAATAGGTTTAATTCTTTTCTTTTATTTACCCTTTGATCAATTTAGCCATCTCTTTCGCATTATTGTCGCAGTCTCTTTGATATTGCCAGTAGGATTAGCAGTAATCCCTTTTTCGGTTGAATTTGAATATGATCAAAAATT
>JBHLLE010000139.1:0-7887 GCA_048885945.1 Candidatus Hermodarchaeota archaeon
TTTTACATTTCAGTACAACCGGAGGGTAATGATTACGAATTATTTTTCAAAAGAGAAGGAAAGCTAGTTCGAACAATTCACACAATAGTTTCTTCCTCAGAAGAAGAAGAAATTAATTTTGATGGAATTAATGATTTTGGAGATTACATTGATGAAGGTATGTATAATTATACAATTAATATAATCGATTATGCTGGAAATATATATTCAGACTATGGTTGGTTTTATGCTGATTATACAGCACCTAAAATAACAGAGTATTTTACCGACTTCAATATTGCACCAATACCACGCTATGATCTTACTGTCACAGTTAATATAACGGAAAATACTAACCAGAGTAGCACATACCTCTATTATAAAAAAGATGGTGGAAGTTGGCAAACCGTACTAATGAATCCTATTGGATATGGATATCACGCAGGAACAATTCCAGGCGATTCTTCGACTAATCATGTACAATATTACATAAAAAGTATCGATGCAGCGGGAAATGAAGCAATTTTAGATAATGATGGAAATTATTATACTTATGGTATACCTCATTTTGATTGGGACAGTGATGGTCTATTTAAAGAATCTAAAAGTTATTCCTCCTCTCAAGATTATGAAATAACAGTAGAGATCAATAGCAATCTGGAATATGTAGATGAAGTAATATTCCGTTATTCTTACGATGGAGGCGACGAATGGGAGGATTTAGAATTAGAACAAAATAGTCCAGAATTCACAGGGAAATTAGACGATATTCCGGGAGATCTTCGCGAGCTTCAATATAAAGTTATCGTAGTAGATATATATGGAAACGAATATCAGTTAACTGACACCAGAGAAGTAGAATTTTATCCAGAAGTTCCGAGCGTAACTCTAAGCGAAGGAGATATCGCAATTATAATAGTAGTTTCTGCGATAGTAGGTCTCGTAGTCGCAATAGGGTATATAAAGCTAAAAAGTACCAGCCATGAGATGATTTATAAACAGATTTTCCTTAAAGATTACAAAAAAAAAGTAGAAAAATCTGAAAAAAGTGTAAAAAAGGAACCAACTAAAAATGTTCTGGAAAAATCTAGGATAGACCCTGATAATTCTCAAATAGAACTTTTAGAAGAAGATAAAACTGCCACTCCATTCACAAAGGTATATCTATCGATATTATGTGGAACTATGGCATTGTTCGTAATAGCTCTGATAATCTCAATCTTTACGCCACAAGTTGGAATGCTACTTCTATCTGCTAGTCTTTTAATGGCTGTTTTTGGGTACATGATACTTATGAGTAGAGATATATCCATCAATATTTACTTAGAACGAATCTATTTGAGAAATGTAGCCTTGGAAATATTTCAAATATTTTTCATGTTTATTAACATAGTGGCCCTCTTATTTGTAGGCAATACTATTGATTGGTTCCGTTACTATCTCATTGAATCTACTTACGATATTGGTGCTGCATCTATACCTAGACTATATATCTCTACATTTGCTGTATTCTTCACCTCTCTGGTACTAGTTGGTATTACAACCTACATTCAATTAAGAAAAACGGTTAAAAATCTTCAGAAACAGAGATCGCAAGGAGCTAGTTCTAATCTGCTTCTCTATTTGAAAGATCAAAACTCGTCCCGTTTAATAACTCGATTAGGTTATAAAACCGTAGTGTTCTTAGTTACTGTTCTTTTAGCTGTGATAACTACTACAAATTTGCTTACTGAGGATACAGGTCGTGCATTGTTAATTGTAATTATACCATTTGTCGTAGCAAGTTGTGTTACTTTGCTAATACATCGCTATTACGAAATCAAAAGCAAAGAAAGAAAGAAAGACGAGATTCAACTGCCTTTTAGCGATTCTAAGAAATTCTGCGGAAAATGTGGTAAAGAAATGTATCTATCAAATAAATACTGTGGTTCATGTGGTGCCCAACAAGTCTTTGAAGACATGTTTGGAACTTACATAACAAGGTGTACGGAATGTAATGCTTTAATTAACGATAAGGCTAAATATTGTACAGAATGCGGGAAAAAGACTTAAAAGTAGTTTTATTGATTTAAATAAAGAAATACTTATTTTTTTCTTTTATTATTTTTGTTTATACCTTCACGAGTAATAAGAATAGCTATTTTTATCAAAACCGTAAATATATTCGATTTGCAACCCATCAGGTCTTCTTTCAGGAGGTTTATAAATTATTTTCATGTTGGGAAAATAAGCACCAATTCCATTTTTAGCCAATATCATTGCGGGATGATCTGCTTCTTGAAAGATTTCTTCGCTGATCTTCAGAGTGATGGCTCGACATTGTTCCTCGTCCCATATTCCTAAGGAATGAATGTACTCGTGTAATAAAATATGATAGGTGTAAGCCCATATAATCTCGTATGGTTGAGTTGCTAAGAGGAGTTTTAAAGGGGTTTTATTCATTACAATGTCTGTTCCGGGAGGAAAATGCAATCCTCCGATAAATCCTTTTGGAAACATACCCATTTCCACTAATCCCAAGCTTAATCCTGCTCTATGGTGTCCAGTTGTTTTTTTAACGTCGTTTTTAACTTTTTCAAAAATTTCTGGAATTTGTTTTTTTAACTCTTGAAGTTCTATAAGAATTACCTCGTCTTATGGTTAAGATTTTTCTATTAAATGTCAAAAAACCAATCGTCTTCATCTTCTCTCAAAATATCCATATATTTTGACAAGTCTCTCAATAAATAACGTACTGAAACTTTATGTTGGTCTCGCCTAATAAGATCCATGTCAGAGAAAAACATATCGTCTAGTAATTTATCAATATTGATTCTTTTAAAATATTTGAGAGGATCGTAAAAAAGCGTATAAAAAATTTCTTTCTCCAAGTTGGGTTGTTCATGTCGAAGTTTTTCTTCGTATTGTTTCGACATAATGTTTTTTAGCTCTATAATGAAACATTCTTTATTTTGTAGTAAATCGTTTCGTTCTTCTTCTAAACGTTTGATTTTCTGTTCAATTTCTTTAATTTGTTTTCCTAGAAACCTTAATTTCTTGTCAGGATTTTTAAGTTTGTTGTAATCAACATGACATCCCGTTGCTTCTAACTCTATCGGTTGATTATGTTGATCTACATTTAACATGCGATAATTAACGTTATAATAGTCAGGAGTTATATCAATTCTTAAAGATAAATTACTTTTAATTCTATATTTAACGTTTCTAGGGTCTTCACCAAAACTTTCAATGATACCATTATCAGAAAGCATTTTTAATTGGCTGTGAATTGCTTGTCTTGAAATTTTTTTCCCTAAGGAAGCCGCTAATTCCGAAGCCCCTAGCGGGACTTTAGCTAATTTAGCTAATATAACTCTCCTTGTAGGATTTCCTAATATTTCTAATAGGTTATCTATGTTAAATAAGTTCTCTTTATCTTTTGCATCTTCTATTTCCATTAACAACCTCTCGTATTTTTAGTAATTCTAATTTATTTTTTCTAAAAAGACGGATTAGCGATACAATTCTTCAGAAGGTTCCTTACCGTACGTGTCGTACGCTTTTTTTGCTCTGTCAGCACCTTTTAAAATTTTATTCATCGCTAAATCGAATTCTTCTCTGGTAATTTTTACCCTTTTAACGGATTCCGCATCGTTCGTATTAATGCTAGCATCCGCCACTGCTTTTCGGACGGTTAATAGAGTTGCTTCTTCACAAATAGCTTGTATATCGGCTCCCGTATATCCTTCTAAATCTCCCGCCATTTTTTCTTTATCTACATTTGAATCTAAAGGCTTGTTTTTAAGATGGATTTTAAAAATTTCTAAACGCGATTCTTGATCTGGAAGCGGAATTTCAACGTGTCTCCCAAACCTACCCGATCGTAACAACGCAGGATCAAGCATGTCGGGTCGGTTTGTAGCAGCAAGCAAAATTACCTCTTTTAATCCTTCCAAACCATCCATTTCCGTGAGTAATTGGGATACAACTTGTTCAGTTACTTGAGAACTCGCGTATCTGCCTCTCATGCCGGCGATAGCGTCTATTTCGTCAAAAAAGATAATACAAGGTGCTGCAGATCTAGCTTTTCTAAACGTTTCTCTCACTGCTTTTTCGCTCTCTCCTACCCATTTAGATAAAAATTCGGGTCCTTTTACTGAAATGAAATTAACTTCGCTTTCGTGAGCTAAAGCTTTTGCTATTAGAGTTTTTCCGCATCCAGGTGGACCGAATAATAGAATTCCGTTCGGAGGTTTCGAATGTAAGTGCTTATATAATTTAGGATATTTTAACGGCCATTCGATTATTTCTCGTAATTGTTGTATGGCTTCTTCCAAACCTCCAACATCTTCCCAAGTTTCAGTCGGTTGCGTAATTAATACTTCTCTTAGGGCTGAAGGCTCTATACTATTTAGAGCAGAATTAAAATGGGTCATACGTATTTGCAAATTATTCAGTACTTCTGGTGGAATTGGTTTATCTAAATTAATTTGAGGCAAAATGTCTCTTATAGCTAACATTGCTGCTTCCTTTGCTAATGCTTCCACATCCGCACCTACAAACCCATGAGTCTTTTCAGCAATCTTTTGCAATTCTACGTCAGAATGAAGGGGCATCCCTCTAGTATGAATCAATAATATCTCGTAGCGCCCGTCCGTATCTGGAACCCCAATTTCAATTTCTCTATCAAATCTACCAGGACGTCGCAACGCAGGATCAATATCGTTTACTCTATTAGTTGCTCCAATTACAATTATTTCTCCTCTTCCTTCTAAACCATCCATTAACGAAAGTAATTGAGCTACAACCCTTCTCTCAACCTCTCCCGTTACTTCACCACGTTTTGGAGCAATTGAATCTAACTCGTCAATAAAAATTATCGAAGGAGAGTTTTCTTTAGCGTCAATAAAAACCTTACGCAAATTTTCTTCACTTTGACCGTAAAATTTGCTCATAATTTCGGGTCCACTAATAGTTAGAAAGTGAGCTTCTGTTTCGTAAGCTACCGCCCTTGCTAACAGCGTCTTACCTGTGCCAGGTGGGCCGTGAAGTAATACTCCCTTAGGAGGACTAATCCCTATTCTCTTAAATAATTCAGGATGCCTAATGGGTAATTCAATCATCTCCCGAATCTTCTGGATTTCTTCTTCTAAACCTCCAATATCTTCGTAAGTAACTCGCGATTTTTCAAGTTCTATAAGTTCTTTGTGGCTCTTTTCGCTCAATTGGATTTTCGTATCCAAATGGATTCTTACCGCTTCCGCTTTAGGGCTATATTCCACTACTATAAGATCGTATCTCCGACCCATGGCATAAAAACTAATAATATCTCCTTTGGTTATTACTCGATTTTCCAGTTTTCTGGCTAATTGTTGGGAATTCCTTATTATAACCGTTTCTTCCAATCCCGCAAACGTAATTTTGTCTGCTAACGCAGCGTCTTCAATTTTACGGATTTCTACAATATCGTCCAGTGATGCGCTAATATTTCTTCGCAAAGAGGGATCCATTCGAATTATACCCGTGCCTTTATCCTCCTTTCTCCCTGGATACAATAACGCAGCCGTTTTTTTATTTACCGAAGGATGAGATACTTCAATTACGTCCGCAGTCTTCAGATTTAATTCTGCAATAACATCAGGGTCTATCCTTATAATACCCCTCCCAGCGTCTTCTTTAAACGCGTCTTTAACTCTCAGCTTTATTTTTTTCCCATCCATGCCTCTCGCAATACTCATCTTTTTATCCTCATAATATTATCATTCAATCAAATTTTTATAATAAATTATTAAGACATTATACATATATTCGTTATTCTCATATAATCGTTATTACTTAAAGTATACTTTTAAATTATTCTTTCCTCTAATCCCTCCAGATTTTCAAGACAATAACGCCATTATTTACCTCTAAATCGTATTGTTTTTTAGAGGTTTTAAAAGGTAAATCAATCTTTTTTACGTAATTCCTGTTTGCATTAGTAGCAGAAAAAATTAACTGGTCACCTTCTGCATTAAACTCTATAGTAATATCGTTAGTCTCAATTCCAGGAACTTCAATAATAAGTTCTGTGCAGTCTGAATGATAGCACACCTCTGTAAATGGCTCTTTAGCGTCCTTGCTGGGTATTATATTATCTGGTACTAAATATAGATCTTTAGCATTGAGTAATCCCTTCCGAGAGGGTTTATTTTTTATTTTAAACTTTCGAATGTTATTTAAATCCGTATTTTTTAAAAGTTTGTGGAGTTCTTCCTCGTCAATATCGCCTTCCACTTTAATTTCGGGTTCGTCCATTCCTGTTTCAAAATGATAGGACACTTTGAACCCTTTTGAACCTTTCTTCTTAGATTCTGTATTTTTGTTAAATTCCGGAAATAAATAAAAATCCATATCAAATAATCGCGAATTTAAATCAAAAAACTTTTTAATTTCGTCAAAAATATCTTCAAAATCATCAATATCATCCGACATTTTTATCACCAATTTTTAATTTTCTGTCAACTTTCACTTTACATAGATCGGTTTACATATAAAAAATATAACCACACCTATTTTAATGTATCGTTTTCTAAAAAAAAGAGTATAAAGTACGAAAATAATTTCTTATGAGACAATAAAAATCAAAAAGTAAAAATCGTAAAAAAGATAAGCAAAAATAATTATGAAAGAGAGAGAAAAAATTAATTCTTTAAAAACTAAAACTAATTCCTTGAAGGAGTTCTTTATATCTTGAACGTAAAGTGACCTCAGTGACATTTATAATCCGAGAGATTTCCTTCTGACTTACTTTTCGGTTTTTGAGCTTAGAAACTAAATAAATCGCTCCTGCGCATAACCCCTTTGGATCTTTGCCGCAAATAGACGATTTTTCGATAAAGTTTTTTAACACTTTAATGGTTTCTTTTTCCACGTCAATACCTAATCCTAAATCAGCGCAATACCTTGGAATAAGCGCAACTGGATCAATATGAGGCGATTTCAGATTTAATTCTCTTACCAAGATTTTATAACATTTTTTTACAATATTCGCGTTTATTGAGGCTTCGTCTAAAATTTCCTGAAGAGTAATAGGCACCTTTTCTTGCTTGCACACAAAATACGCGCACGCCGCAACCATACCGTTGATAGAACGGCCCCTTAATAATTTTCTTTTAAAAACTTCCTTATAAAGTCGAACTGCTGCCTTCTTTACTCTTTCAGGAAAATTTAAATTGCTGCCAATTCGTTTCAATTCTGTAATAGCAATGAGCATATTTCGCTTTTCCCAGGACATATGGGTATTCCATTTCGCGGCCCGTCTTAAATCTGGATTTTTAATTTTAGTCCGATCAATGACCGTACTTAATCCGATATCAGGCATTAAAATAGAGATTGGACAACCCGTTCTTTCTTTTTTGTCTTTCTCTTGTTTAGTATATGCTCGAATTCCACTGTGAGAAGTGTCTAACCCCCGTTCAGATACGATCAAACCACATTGCTTGCATACAATTTCCCCTCTCTCGTAAAATGTTTGAGTTGATCCGCCACATTCCGGACAAAAATTCGATACAACATCATATTCTACAACCATAAATTCCACACAACCCTATTATTAGATATTATTTGGTTAATATTACGAGTTTTTTTACAATATTTTAGAGTTTTTTTCCTTTTTTACCAAAATTACCGACATGATCGGGTATTTGTGGTCAAAAAGTATTTTGAGTTAATAAAAAAATATGCATAATTCATATATAAAGGTTATGTTTAAAAAATTGTGATCCCAACTGAAACGAACACAAAAGTAATTGTGTTCAAATAGTTTAAAGCTTTAAAAAACAATATGTTTAAGATTTTATTTAAAAAGCATTTGTTGTAAAAAAATTCTAAAAATTTTCTTTGAAAAAAAATTTGACCACAAATCTAGAAAACATTTTTTTCATACAT